>JASJCX010000029.1 GCA_030065255.1 Calothrix sp. MO_167.B42
TTAAATCCCATTTATTTATTTATGGGGATTCCCTCGGAGCCTACTGCCTTCGTCCTCCTGCCTCTTTAAGGGGAAAACTGTTTCCTTTTCCACCAATAGAATTTGGGGGTTTGATACTGATTACTGTTTGGCCATGTTGAGCTCCAACATCCAAAAAGGTATAAACCATGGCTGTCAACCGCCACCGTTCGGCTGAGCTCACGGCCGAAGCCTGTCAACCGTCAACTGTCAACTGTCAACTGTCAACCGTCACCTGTTGAACTCATTGATAATTGACAATACGAGCAAAACTAGCCGGTTCTAGGCTAGCTCCTCCCACCAAAGCACCATCAATTTCTGGTTGAGCCATAATCTCATCAACATTATCTGGTTTAACTGAGCCACCATATTGAATTGAAACATTGGGATTGCTCAACAAAGAACGAATTAAACCAATAACTCGATTAGCTTCCTTCGCTTCACAGGTATCACCAGTACCAATTGCCCAAATTGGTTCGTAAGCGATGACCAAATTATTTTGATCTACACCGACTAAAGCTGTTTTGACTTGATTGGTAATGATGGATTCAGTATCACCTGCATCTCTTTGTTCTTTGGTTTCACCTACACACAAAATTGGCGTTAAACCGTACTTTTGAGCTGCTTTGAGGCGCATATTTACTGTTTCGTCGGTTTCCCCAAAATATTGCCGTCTTTCGCTATGACCGACAATTACATAGCGTATACCAATTTCCTGCAACATCGCCCCGGAAATCTCACCCGTGTAGGCTCCACTTACTTCCCAGTGAATGTTTTGCGCTCCTAATTGTGCACGACTGCCATGTAGACTATTAGATAAAATACTTAAGTCTGTAAAGGGGACGCATAACACAACTTCTCTATCAGAGGGAGTGTTCTCCAAGGAGGGCAAAAATCCTTGGAGAAATTCCTTGGATTCTGCCTGGGTTTTGAACATTTTCCAGTTCCCAGCAATAACGATTTTCCGCACAGGTAATTTAGTCAATATCCTAATATAAGTGTGTTTGTCTGTTTTTTTACTCCCACAAAGGCTGTGTCCCAGAAAAATTTCACCCTAGTCTTGGGGTTAGAGTGATACCTTCAACGGCAACTTCGCCATAGGAGATCTACAACATGTCTTGTTTTCAAAATACCAGATTGGGTGACAGTACTGAAATATCCTGGGCTATTTTTCTGGGGTTGGTTGACGGTTGACGGTTGGTAGTTGGTAGTTGGTAGTTGGTAGTTGGTAGTTGATGGTTAAACCTCCCACACTCTCCACACTCCCCACACTCCCCACACTCCCCCTGCCCCCTGCTCCCTGCCCCCCTGCCTCTTCGGTGACAGTTCTTGAGTCGAACGATACTGTCCTAACCAATATATCCATTGCTATAACTATTGAACATCTCGAAGATAAATAATAGAAAATACCAATGATAAGAAGTGAATTTATCGCACGAATAGTCATGTGGCTTTGTTTTACCACAGCTGCTTTATCTCTAGCTGTACATTGGCGGCTCAATAATTCCATGAAAGCTGATGCCCATTCCACAGCACCAATGGGCAAGAAAACACAACTCTCATCTTCTGGGGTAAAACCACAACAGCAATTTTTTTCTGGTCATAACTCTCAAGCAACAGGAAAACAAAATCCACCACGTAGCCCACAAAAGTCACAGGCTAATGTTGTTGTGGATTTAAGCGATCGCCGGGTTTATGTATACCGTCAGAGTACTGTAATTGCGAGCTATCCCATTGGTGTGGGGAAAAAAGGTTGGGAAACGCCTACAGGGTCTTTTAAAGTGATGCATATGCAACACAATCCTGCATGGCGACATCCAATTACTGGACAAGTATTTCCCGCCGGTCCCAACAGTCCTTTGGGACTAAGATGGATTGGTTTTTGGACGGATGGGCACAGTCATATAGGATTTCATGGCACACCAAATGCAGATGTTGTCGGAAGTCCTGTTTCCCATGGCTGTTTAAGAATGCGTAATCCTGATGTGGTTTCCCTGTATAATTATGTAACTTTGGGAACACAAGTAGAAGTACAGCAATAATGACCGAATTTTAGATTTTCAATTTTGGATTGAAGATTCAAAATTGAAAATTGAAAAAGGTCTGTTCGTGTAGCGTCCCCAAGGGTAGCCCGCGAATTTATACTCGCTGTGCAAGAAGCAAGCTACGTGGAATTTTTCCATAATCCGTCTTGGAAAGTTTGTTACGGAGGAAAACCAACGCCAGTCGTCTGCGACGGGAAACCCCTACTCTGCGAGAAGCCCTACGGGTTGCGCCACTTGATGGCAGTTGCTTCAAGTCGGGAAACCCGCCCACGCACTGCCTCCTTTATGCAGTGGAAACCTGTCCACCGCAGTGGCTTACCGTCTACAACGCTGGCTCCTCCTGACAACTTTCCGCAAAATCAAAAATTGATTGACAAGCCCCTGACTTTAGGCATGGGGTCAATTTTTTAATCTAAAATCTAAAATCTAAAATTGAATGACAACTAGTTAGGGCTTGTTGACATAAAAGAAATTAGGCAATAATGAATGTGAGGAAACGAAGAACATAATACTACCTAAGTTATGAATACCAATTCCTATTAGGATTTTTGTTCAAAATTAGGTGCATAAGCCTGGAGCAAGGAACTAACTTGGGTAAGGACTTCGTTGCCTGTATTTTTGCCTAAAGCTTGGCGTTCGGGGAAGAATTGGGGGCGATCTAAGTGGCGGGAAATTGCTTCAACTACTTGTCTACTAATTAAGTCACTCAGTTCATCTTTAGCCCGTTGGCGTTGGTAGCTAGCACCCTCTTCTGTGGTGGCATACAAAGGTGGTAGGCGGTTGAGAGCATAAGCGGCAATATCCCCTATATCTATGGTTGTTTCGCTTGTTGCCTCAATTTCTGCTACCCTAGCGATCGCTTCTGTTAACACTAATTCTTCCATCACGTTAATAAACTGTTTGCGAGGTACCGCCACCACCTCACCAGTTAATAGTGCTCCCATCAGCCTATCCAGAGCCATATACTCTTCTATAGATAGCTCCGATGCATTATCACAAATGCGTCCAACTTCTGTTTCCATAGATGGTGTGAGATAACCATCAGCAAGAGCTTGTTCAACAATTTTCTCTATACTCATAACATTCATTTTTTTAGCTACCCAAGTGAGGTATAGACGGTACCAATCGAATTTATTGTGCCCAATTAGAAGCAAAGAATAAACAAAAGTTAATTATTTTACTCCATCAAAACGCCAGGGGACTGGATCGACAGCTTGACCATTGACATACAAACCCCAGTGTAGATGGGGACCAGTAGAAGCACCAGTAGAACCAACGCCACCAATTAATTGACCAGCTTTGACAATATCACCTTCTTTGACGTTAATACTTTTGAGGTGCAGAAAAATGCTGACCACTCCGTGACCATGATCCAGACCAACCAGATTACCGTGAACTCGGAAACCTTGAGACACTGTTCCCACTAAAGCAACCCTACCAGCTGCTGGAGCAATTACTGGTGAACCCGATCCTCCAGCATAATCAACCCCACGATGGTAATAGTTTTTGGCGAATTTGCCATTATAGTAACGACGTACACCATAAATTGTACTCACCCGCCCCTTATTTGGTCTCAAAAAAGAACCATTCCAAAATTTCTGGGGAGTTTGCAAGGCTTTTAATTCCCTAACTCGCTTGAGTTCATAGGCTGTAGCACGCAACCCGGCTTTATTACCTGGGAGGGTAATACGTTGCAGTGGGAATCTGCGCCAGCCTACGTGTACTAACAAGTTTCGCTGTTGTGCACCATTCGTCACTCGAATGGTTCTTTTCCCTGATGCCTGCAAAGGTGTTGTAGGAATCAATACTCTATAAGTATTAGGAGCTATTTTAAAGGCTGGGTAATTTTTACCCCCTTTAGTGACTCGGGGAACGCTACCATTGCTGGAATTGCCCACATTAATGATTGCTGAGAGTGTATCCCCTAATTTGGGGTTTGGGGGGCTGATTTGTACTTGCAATGCATTAACTGATGTTCCTAAAGCTACGAGCGTAGTAGTAAAAATACTTGTCAGTAAAGCAGTTGAACTGTATTTAATAGTACATCTTGGCAGAGTAAAACCGTGCCATTTATTTTTAAAAGTAATAGTATCAATCTGAGTAGTCATAGAGCTACGAAAAACCCCAGCACAGAGTTTATATTTTATGATGTTTTTTGGGCAACTGCTTGATAGTTGCTTGATTTTAACATTTGACTGTTTTGCATTGTAATCTATCTCCACATCAAGATTATAGATGTGGCAAAAAAGTACGTTAGATACGTAACAGAACATCTCGGAGATTACCACATATTACACAAAGAAATTTAAGTAATTTTCAAGTAATAGATAATTGCTCCTTTTTTGCTTCTATCCTATTATGAACAAATGTTTAATAATTCAAGTCAGGTCTGGATTATCAATTAGTTAGAATGGCCATGGTATGCAATACGGAGACTTTGCACCAAAATGACCAAAGATGCGATCGCCATTAATCCACCCCAAAACCAGTAAGGTAAGAACAATTGCCTTTGGATTTGGGCAGTATCAGATAAACCAAGACCTCCAGCATTGCTACTAAATAAATAATTTAGTTGGTGGTATGTGCTAATACAAGCTTGTACCCCCAGAAATTGCACAACAAATCCTTGGAGCCATTTGGGAGCTTTTAGGGAAATACCGAGAATAATTAAACCCAGCAAAGTAATCGCGACTATGCCAAATAGCGATCGCACCCAAATTAGCACTGAGAATAGCAGAAAACCGCCTAAAATTTTCAAACATAAGGAAGCCGTCGCAAAGCTGCGGGAAGCCAAAATTAATCCGGCACCAGCAATGGGTGGTCCCATAGGCCCTGCTGCTGCAACCAAAGCCCTACCAATGGAACCTAAATATAGTCTGCCACTATAAGCAGCAACTCCAGAACCATTGCCATAAATTTCTAATTTATGGAAATCTCCTCCCAAGATAATTGCAGCTAAACCATGACCCATTTCATGGAACCATGTGGCCAGAATGGTGAAGGGATAAAGAATATAATCTCCTTGGGGAATTTGCCACAATGCCACAGTAACAAGCGCCGCAGCCATTAACCAATTAAATCCCATACGCTCAATAGCTGGCGGCGCTTGATTGTTAAGCAAGAATTCAAAATTTTTCCCTGGCTCTCTCATAGATTGTCTTCCTACACAATTAATCCAACTATAGCAATTGTCTCTGGGATGCCGTGTCAATGGATTACTTGGTCGAACAAATGCTGAGAATAGGACACATCAATTATGTAGTTTTTACACCTAGACACACACAATAATTAATAAAAATCCCCAAAATAATTTGTGGAAATAACATAAATAAACGTGGGGAAATTAAAATTATGAAGAGTGAAAGTCATTGGTTTCTATGAATGGCAGCTATGGCCTAGCCTCTTAAGGAAGTTAAACCCCAAAGCATACAGGGAACTAGTATGAATGAACTTGCTAGTTTTTACATCTCTCTCCTGAATACTGACTGCATATTGTGCTTGTAAATATTCTTACTCCTACCCCTTACGACTCAGTACTGGCAGCTTGGGAGTAATGCTCAGAAATGGATTCGCGTATTTCTTCCAAGGTTAAGATTCCCAAACGAATTTGGATTTGCGGACCAGAGCGAGCTAGACGCAGGACGATTCGATCGCTCAGTGGTATCTGTTGAATCTGCTCTCCATTGAGGAAGGTTCCATTCGCACCCAAACTTACAATTTCCCAATTATCATTTACTTTTCGTAACTCAACGTGACGGCGGGAAACAACAGCACTGTATAAAACAACATCGTTGTCCGTCGAACGTCCAATGTGAATAACTGGTTTGTCCTCAAAAGTCCAACTTTGAGGGGGCAGGGATTGCAGGGGATTCAGGAGAATTAGTGTAATCACGTGTTAGTCACTTTCTTTCTTTGCACGCTTATCTGAATTTAAGAGAATTGAAACAAAAATGTCATCAAATCTCCTTTTCCTAGGCTGATGCGATCGCCTGGTCGCAGTTTATGCCTATTTCCAGGTAAAAGTGGCAAATTGTTAATGTATGTACCATTAGAACTGCCTACATCTTCAATGTAGTGGGAGTCGGCTTCCACCCGAATATCTGCATGAATTCGAGAGACGATTTCAGAATTAGGAAACCCTGAAACATCTATATCTGGAGGAATTCTGTCATTCGGTTTGCCGATATGAATCACAGATAAATTTTGCGGTAACTCAATTTGTTGTTCGCTTTGGACATGAGCCAGTATTGCTGTTACTTGCTGTAATTGTGTTTTAGCAAGTGTTACAGGTGCTGCGGCCACTGGTTCTGGTTCCGGTGCGGGTGCAGGTTCTTCTGCTGCCACTGGTTCTGGTTCCGGTGCAGGTTCCGGTGCGGGTGCAGGTTCTTCTGCTGCCACTGGTTCTGGTTCCGGTGCAGGTTCTGGTGCGGGTGCAGGTTCTTCTGCTGCCACTGGTTCTGGTGCGGGTGCAGGTTCTGGTGCGGGTGCAGGTTCCTCTACTGCCACTGGTTCTGGTGCGGGCGCAGGTTCTTCTGCTGCCACTGGTTCCGGTGCCGGTGCCGGTGCGGGTGCAGGTTCCGGTGCTGCTACTGGTTCTGGTGCCGGTGCAGGTGCGGGGACAGGAGGACTGCTTTCAGTAGAACCTGCTGGCGTATTAACTGCAACGACAGTTGGTGGTGCAGGTGGTGCTTCTGGAACACTAGGAGTTGCTGGTGCTGTTACAACTAATGGTTGTGGTTGTACCAGTGGATCGGGAGTAGTTAACGGTGGTGCCTCCACAGGAATATCAGGAGCTACCGTAGCAGCAGTATTGTTACTTCCAGCATGGAGATTAAACCCACATTGACCACAAAAGGCGGCATCTGCCTGCACAGTTGCGCCACAACTGGGACAATTAGTAGTGGAGGGTAAGGGTGTATAGCACGCTTCACATTGGACAGCGCCATCTGGATTGGGGTGATTACAATTTGGACAGACGATCATGGAATTAAGCCTTTGTGCAAGATCATCGTAAACATAGTGCTGGCAAGCAGAGGCACAGCTCTAGCTTTGAATTTTAACAATTACTGATTTGGCATTTAGGGTTTGAGCTCTGAACCTGCTGCCGCATCTAGTAGCCACCAAAGTTCACCTTGGGGTTGTATTAGGCGAGATGGGTATTGGAAATTATCTGCTTCCGGCGCAAAGACTTGAGCTAAGGCTGGTCTTTTGTTTGCGCCCCCTACGACAAACATAACGCAGCGAGCAGCGTTAATAAATGGGTAGGTGAAGGTTAGACGTTGATTTCCATCCTTATTACCCACAGTAATTAAGCGATCGCTTACTTTTAATGCTTCCGTATGGGGAAACAGTGATGCAGTATGGGCATCATCACCCATCCCTAATAACACTACATCTAAAGCGGGGAAACTTCCTGGGGAGATGTTAAAAAAGTTAAGCAGATGCTTTTCACACCTGGCTGCTGCCGATGCGGGTTCGGCATCGTCTGTGGGCATGGGGTGGATATTTGCTGCTGGAATATCAACTTTATTTAACCATGCATCCCGTGCCATCAATTCGTTACTATCTGGGTGATTTGGTGGCACATAACGCTCATCTCCCCAAAAAACATGAATTTTATCCCAGGGCAATTTTTGTTGAGCGATCGCTTCATACAACGGTTTAGGTGTGCTACCACCGGATAAGGCAATGGTGAATTGACCCCGTTGTTGAATGGCTGTTTCTATTCTAGATAATATCAGCTCTAATGCCCTTGCTACTAATGCCGCTTTATCAGTTAGAACCTCTATTTGCTTGCTCATGATCAATTCATCATATTTCTAACTTCCAGCAATAGAATAGCGAAATTCTGAAAATCTTCCTTTTTCCCTCCTAAAACTTTTAATATCAACCACAGTTACTCCATAACTATTAAATGATTGAGCAAAGTCAATTTGACCTGGAATGTTACATACCATGAGGCACAATGCCTATTAAACAAAATTCATTATCTGCGTTTATTACATAAACTTTCAATAAAGTTTTGTATAAATGGCAACTTTTGTTTGTGCCAGTATGCTATTTTTTTGTTTATCTATAAATTGGCTATTTAAATAGTACCCACAACCTAATTAAAAAATAATTAGTACTGGTGATGATACAAATAAAACTAAAGAAACTCGCTGCTACTATTGCTTTAGTAGCCCCTGTTGTGGCGCTCAGTGCCGAAACTGCTCTGGCTGCTACGAACTATGTTGCCATTGCTTACTCTCGCTCTACTGGCTCAACTGGCTATGGTAAAAATTATGCAACACGGACTGCTGCCTCTAGAGCCGCTTTAAGACAATGTAGGCGTTATTCCGGTACAACTGATTGTAGAGTCGTGATCACAGGACGTAATACCTGTGTTGCTTTAGCTAGTGCTAGTAATCGAGCCTCTGGATGGGCAAGAAATACTTACTGGAAGGCACAGGTGAATGCCCTAGTACAGTGCAGTAAGAATGGGCGCTATTGCAAGATTCGTCACGCTATCTGTGCTGGTCGTTAGTGAATCAATAAGTCATTTTTTTCTATCTAAGGAACCACAATTACGGTGGTTCCTAATACTACTTTTGTATACAATCTCCGCACGTCTTCGTTATATATGCGAACACAACCATGGGAAATTTTTATTTACTCAAAAACAATTGAGAAAAATTAATGCTTTATTGATATTCTTAATTATTTATCGAAGATGTAAGTTTAGCGATCGCCAAATGCTTGTTACGTTGTATAAAATAAAACTAGAATGTGAATAAAAATAGGAATAACCTGATTGTGACAGTAGGAAAAGCAGAACTAGAAAACTATAACCGAGTGTATGCTATTCACCACAATGGTTTGGAGTCTAAACTCCAGTGATTAAGGATATTCGATAAATTACGTCATATCAAGAATTCAGATTAATGGTTATCTATTTATTTTTTCCGCCACAATTTCTGGATAAAATTAAATACTGTGATGATTTTTTCTTCTAACCACAGCATACTGTTATCTAACCATTCCAAAATTTTCTCTAGGGGGTGTTGAGTATAACCAACCATTTTGGCTTGGGTTTCGATAAAGTCTGGGTTGGCTTCGAGTTGATTATTATTGGTGGTGTCTAATTCAGATGTTGTTGCGGGGGCGATATTGATGCTTGGTGGTTGCTGTTTGACTAATTCAATATCTGCTTCTGGCTGTTGTACAAGCTGTTGGTAGCGGTTGGGCCAAGTTTGCAGGGATTTTTTTGATGTGTGAGGAGGATTATTATTTGTTTGTACCTTTTGTTCTTCTGGTGGTGTTTCCTGGGAATTACCAAACAAGTCATCGAGGGTAAGCCACGGATCTACAATTTCTTGGCTTTCTAGGTTCGGAGTTGATGATTTTTGGGAGGGAAGAGGAGTAGAAGGAATTTCTTTATCAGAATTTATACGTAATTTATCTGTATTATTTTGATTGCGAATAAATAAGGAATTAAGTGTGGTGGAAATTAATTCTGGAAATTCACTTTTTGGCTTTTTTGCAGTCGTTTTAACTGTTTTTTCCCCATAAACAAAGATTTTGAACTGCCTTTGTATCAATGACAAGAATCCTCCACTAGCTTGGGAAAATGGTACTAAAGCGTTGGATTCAAATTTAGCGATCGCTGTATCAAAAAAGGCGATGGCTCCTTGGGGAGGAGGTAATGTTTGTGTCTCAATTCCGGTTGTTTGATTGTCAGCAGGGTTAGGGAGTGATGGGTTGAGATTACCTTGACTATCAATTAATTCTTGTTTTTGAATCTCAGTGTATTCTGTGGAAGTTGATGAATTATCTGGATTGTTTCCTGGCTTTAATCTTTTCCCACGGGATTCTATCACTTTCCGCATCATCAGCACAGCGGAATGCATTAGTGCTTCTAGGGACCAGTTGGCCTTAACTTTAACATGGCGAGTGGCGCGTTGAACTGTTTCACCCCAGCGTCGCGTTTGCTGATGGAAAAAGTTAAACAGTCGGCTTTGATATCGTTCGTAGTTGGTGGAAGGCATGGTAGTGGGTTGAGGATTCAGATGTCGTTTTGCTGTGATATCATGTCCGTTTAAATAACCGTCATTGCGACCGAAGGGGAGCAATCCCAAAGACCTTGTGATTGCGTCGTTTCACTTCGTTCCACTCGCAATGACATACTATGGGTATGCCCCCGGACATGATATGAGTTAATGATAAGAGAGTGAATAAGTGTTAATTTCTAGCTATTTCTCCTCGAAACAATCTATCAACTCCTCTATTACTTTTTTTCTATCTGGGTTGTCAATAGCTATATAATCATGGAACAGCCGCCCATTGTTGGATAATCAGTATTGAAATTATCCCAACGGATTTTTGATTGTGATAATTGTGGCTTGAGCTCAGATAGGGATTTGAATGCAGCTATAAAGTGTGAAGGCGTTAGGATGTAGCGCCTAAGCTTCCACTCGGGATAGCCGCTCCCATGCTCCCGTTGAAGTAAGAAGTTATTACCGGGAATTACCATATATTTCGGTTAATTACCATGTAATAATACTAGGACTTACGCAGCTGGCATATTTTTTGTAGGGTGTGTGACGTTGCGAAAAGATTTGAACGTAGTAATGATACTTGTAGCGTCACCCATCAACCACTGATTGTGACACTTGCGTAAGTCCTGAATACATCAGACTCCCGCTACACAATAGAAAAAATTGGTAAATCTAACTATAAATATAGGTTAAGTTTAAATCTTCGGCTTCGTCCAGCTGCAACATTGAGCAAAGCCCAGATGTTAAAGTATTTTTGCTACTGTGAGTGCAATATTTATATTAATGACAATTAATCACAATTGGTATTAAAATCTGATTTTAACGAAAAGAATATCAAAAAGTAATCGGTATCTTGAGAAAATAAATTCCATACTCCAGGCTCTGGGGGAAAATTATAACTGATAAGTGGTAACTCCAATGAATATGCCAGTATCATCAGCAAATGCAAAAATTATCTCAGATGCTATTGCCAGGTTACGCTCTTACAATCAGGCTGATATTGACTCTGGTTGGCGATGGTGTGCAGATGATTGGGAAATTAGTCATATCACAGCAGATGATGTCGCTAGTTGGAGTGTATCTCAACTTAACCCTAAGGGACATATTGTTTGGGGTGAAGGCCGAAAAGTTATCTGGTTGGGGCAAAATATAGTTATTCCCCCGAATTTACATGGCTATCAGCTCACTGGCTTATCGGTAAGGTTGGCGTTGGTTTGGTGGGCTGATAATGCTCAAGTATATGTGAATGGGGAGTTAGCAGCCGAGGGAGATTTATTTGATTTTTCCCCTAGGGTGTTACTTAGTAAGTCGGTGCATCCAGGGGATGAATTTACTGTTACCCTGCGCTTGGTAAGTCCAGGACATTGTGATGGAGCTTTGATGGGTTCCAGGTTAGTTTACGAGTCTACTGATAATAATTCCCCAGAACCAGGGTTTGTAGCTGATGAACTGGCGGTAATAGGACAGTATCTAGAAACATTTGCACCAGAAAGGTTGGATATTTTAGCTGCAATGGTTCGAGAGATTGATGGTGTAGGTTTATCCAAAGTAGAAATCGATCGCTCCTTAACTTTACTACGCGATCGCTTAATCAAAGCAGAAATTTTCCATCCCCAATCAAAAATCTATCTTTTGAGCCATGCACATTTAGACATGGCATGGTTATGGCGGGTGAGTGAAACTTGGAACGCAGCCCAAAATACTTTTGAGTCGGTATTGCAGTTACAACAGGATTTTCCAGAGCTAACTTTTTGCCATTCTACCCCTGCTGTTTATGCATGGATAGAACAACACCGTCCCGATTTATTTGCACGGATTCAAGCTGCTATCAACGCCGGGATGTGGGAGGTAGTGGGTAGTTTTTGGATTGAACCAGATTTGAATTTAATTTCTGGGGAATCCATTGTGCGGCAATTACTTTATGGACAACGCTATGGGATGGAAAAATTTGGCAAACTATCAACAGTGGTTTGGGTTCCCGATAGTTTTGGCTTTTGTTGGACTTTACCCCAATTTCTCACCCAGGGAGGGGTGGAATATTTTGTTACCCAAAAACTGCGCTGGAATGATACTACCATATTTCCCCACGGATTTTTCTGGTGGCGATCGCCTGATGGAAGTCAAGTGTTGAGTCTCATGTCTGCTCCCATTGGTGAAGGTATCGATCCTGTGAAGATGGCAGCCTATGATTGTGAATGGCAGACCCAAACAGGTTTAAAATCATCCCTGTGGCTAGCTGGTGTGGGGGATCATGGTGGTGGTCCCACCCGTGATATGTTAGAAATTGCCCGCCGTTGGCAAAATTCTCCTTATTTACCACCCCTAGAATTTACCACTGCCGAAAAGTATTTACAGCAAATCACACCCACACAGGAACTGACTGGAGATAAAAACGGTCAAGAACACAAATCCCCCCACACTCCCCACACTTTCCCCATATGGGACGACGAGCTATATCTAGAATTCCATCGTGGATGCTACACTAGCCATGCAGACCAAAAACGCTGGAATCGCAAGTGTGAAAATCTCTTATATCAAGGGGAATTATTTGCTTCCTTGGCCACCATCACTACTGGTGTTACATATCCCAAAGCAGAGATAGAAGCAGCTTGGAAACAAGTTTTATTTAACCAATTCCACGATATTCTCCCTGGTTCCTCCATCGGTGAAGTTTACCAAGATGCTCTACCAGAATGGCAACAAGTGGAACGGGTGGGTACGGAAATTTTACAACAATCCTTAAATGCGATCGCATCCCAAATTAATTTACCACAACCACCACACCCCCAGAGTCTATCCGTTGTTGTTTTCAATGCCCTCAACTGGGAGCGTTCGGAAGTGGTTGCTGTTTCTCTACCTGAAATTACAGAAACTCCAACAGCATGGCAAATTATTGATACCGAAGGACAAGTCCAACCTGTGCAAATAGGTGCGGATGGTAAACTATTATTTCTAGCCAAAAATATTCCTGCTGTGGGTTACCATCTTTTTTGGTTATCTCCCCTAGGGGCAAAAGCAGACAATACAAGCCCGCATTATAAAAATACCAAAATAGAATTATCAACACAAGTAGAATTTTCAGACCCTGAATTGGTCTTAGAAAATGAATATTTGCGAGCGATCGTTGATGAAGAAACAGGCAACTTAAGCAGTGTATTTGACAAAGTTAATCAAAGGGAAATAATTGCTCAGGGAGGAGGTAATCAACTACATTCATTTCAAGATAGGGGACAATATTGGGATGCATGGAACATAGACCCCAACTACAAAAACCATCCCCTACCATCAGCAGCACTACAATCCATTGAAATTCTCGAAAGTGGTTCGGTGCAAACTAGAGTCAGAATTATTAGAACCATAGGTAAATCAGATTTTTGCTGCGATTACATCCTCCAATGTGCATCCCCTGTACTGAAAATAGCCACAACCGTTGATTGGCAAGAATCTCAAGTATTGGTGAAAGCAGCATTCCCCCTCAACATCCAAGCAGAATTTGCTACCTATGAAATCCCCTGCGGAACCATTCGCCGTTCCACCAAACCCCAAACTCCAGAAGAAAAAGCCAAGTGGGAAGTACCGGCTTTACGGTGGGCTGACTTGACTGAAGAAGGCATTCAATCCGGATGGGAAACCCAAAATGATTATGGTGTGAGTCTACTCAACGATTGCAAATATGGTTATGACAGCCAGCCCAATCAACTGAGACTAACCTTGCTCAGAAGTCCAAACTGGCCAGAGTTTGCCGCAGATAGAGGCAGCCATGAATTTACCTATGCCATATATCCCCATGGTGGTAATTGGCAAACAGCCCAAACCGTTAGAAGGGGTTATGAATTGAATGTACCATTGCAAGTTTTTATCAACACTTCACCCCAGGTAGAGAATAAAAAGGCTTTATCCCCCATAGGTAAATTCTTGGACTTATCAGCAGAAAATTTAATCTTGATGGCATTTAAGCAAGCAGAGGAAGATAACCAGCAATGGATTCTGCGTTGTTACGAATGCCAAGGAGAAACAGCTAAATTGAGCTTACAGAGCGATTTAGGATTGAGCATAGTTCATTCTGTGGATTTATTAGAGCGTTCTTTATCCGAGCCAGAGAATTTACCAACCACAGAAAGTGTTACCATCAAACCCGGGAAAATAGCCAGCTTTCGCCTACAGCATATAAAAAATATTATGAAGCATTCAGAAGACAGTCCAAATGAAAAATAATTTGCACCGCCTCCTGTCTTTTTTTGTAAGTATGCTGTAGGAGTAATATCATGTCCGCCTGATTACTTATGATATTGCCATCTATGCAAAAATCACCAAAACTCTTTCTTCCCCGTTCGGCTGAGCTCACGGCCGAAGCCTGCCCCCTTGCAGTCCTAATGATAAGTCTTTAACCGGACATGATATGAGTCGGGTTTCATCCCCTGGTTCAAAACTCAGGGGTTCTCACCCTCCCATTATATTTTGATAGAAAATGGTCACAAGATGAGTTATGACTATGGAAAGTAGTGTGAGGAGTGACATCACCATGAAATTTTCGCAAAATTTAGTTTCAGGGCTAGCAGCTAGTGTATCCTTAATAGCGATCGCTAATATGCAACCAGCATCGGCGCAGGTTGCCTATGGTAGCTATGTAGGGGTTGGCCCTACGGTGGGTATTACTAAAGACTCCCAGGTGGGAGGAGTAGTAGCTGCCCGTTATAAACTGCTGAAAGTCCCTGCTTCTTTACGAGCTCAAGCTTTAATCGGTAAAAATACTGCCGTAGTTCCCACGGTTTCCTATGATGTACCACTTAATTGGCAGACTGACGCTTATTTAGGAGCAGGATTAGTCTTAGCTGGCGGTAATACAGCTTCTCCCGTGGGTAATAAAGTTAGTTTTGCCTTGCAACCAGGTGTGGATTATATGGTTCCCAATAGCAATACTGTCATTTTTGGTAATGCGATTATCGCTTTTGATGCCTATCGTGATAGTAGTGCTACCGCTTTCTCGATTCAAGGTGGAGTCGGTTTAAGATTTTAATTTTTCCACTGCTAGAACTATTAAAGCATTGAAAATTGCTGCTGCCACGGGGGAACCACCCTTACGTCCTTTCACAACCACTTGATTTACCGGTGTTTGCCCCAATGCAGTTTTGGATTCCACCACAGAAATAAAACCAACGGGAGCGCCAATTACTAAAGCCGGTAATACGGACGCAGTTTTTAACTCACAGCAAAGTGCTAATAAAGCCGTGGGGGCATTACCAATGACAAAAATTCCCTCTGGGAATTGACGATAACACTCCAATAAACCTGTTTCCGTGCGAGTTTTTCCTGGAAGTGCATCTTGGGCAACTTCTACGGCACTAATTAACTGATTACCAAAGGTTTGAGCTAATAACCCTGCAATTCCTTGTTTTACCATCCCCACATCAGTAATTATGGGCACTCCCTGAATAATTCCCTCAATTCCAGATGGGATGGCGTTGGGAGAGAACTCGATTAATTGTTTAAAATCAAAGTCCGCAGTACTGTGAATCACTCGACGAACAATTGCATATTCTTCAGGGGTAAAGTTGTGTTCGCCAATTTCACCATCAATCATGGCGAAACTCTGTTCCATAATTGGGTGGATGGTTAATTGTATATCCTTCTGGGGAAACAAAGCTTCTGGGGGATTCTCAGACTTAGAGGAACCAGTCATTCAATTTTGGATTTTGGATTTTGGATTTTGGATTTTGGATTGAACGATTAATATCATGTCCGGGTAATTAGTTACGATAAAAACTCCTTATTCTCTGTTGCGTCTGGAGCGCCTGGAGCGTGAGCTTTTATGATAACTGTTTAACCGAACATGATATGACTCCATGTCTAAAGCTAGGGGCTTGAAATAGGGTATGGGTATTTATTCTTTCGGTAACCCCACACCCCATACCCTGTTCTTGATAAGGTGAGCAGCAGTACCCACCCTACAAAAATAACCGATTTAACTAGCTACAACTTCAATGTTGACTTTTGCTATCACTTCCGAATGTAGCTTAATTTCTGCTTCATAGGTACCCAAACTACTAATATCGGGAATGGTGATACCCCGTCTATCCACTTCCACATTAATAGCACCTTGGATTACATCTGCCACATCTTGGGTAGTAACAGTACCGAAAATTGAATCCGCTTCACCAGCCTGTTTAGCAATTTTAAAAGCACCAGCTTTTTCTAAAATAGCTTGTTGCTCTAATGCTTGTTGCTTCAATTCTAACTGACGTTGGCGTTCCTTTTCCCGCTTACGTTCTACCTGTTTGAGAATACCAGGGGTAGCATGAATTGCCAAATTTTTGGGAATCAGGTAATTGCGTGCATAACCTGGAGCAACTTCTACCAAGTCACCGAATTTTCCCAGCTTGCTGATATCTTGATTTAAAACTAACTGTATGCGTTTCGCCATTTTGACTCTGTATTTTCTATAAAACTGTCTTAGCTTGGGTGTTAGCAGCATTTTACATGGTAGCTCGATCCCAAAAAGTAGGAAGCCTGTAACGTGACACCTCCCACACTGACGCAAGCGTACACTGTGGGTTTCTCACCAACTCCTGCTATTGCATAGGATACTCGATGAGCTTTATTAACGATACGGGATGCCCCTCCGCACCGGGTTTTATTCAATTCTTGTTAAATATGCTTCGCTGCATTTGAAGCATTTAATTGAATTACACCTGCAAAGCACGATTTATTTTATCACAAACACTTAGCAATTCGTCCTCGACCTCTTGCACTGTCAAACCCGCAGCTTGAGTTAGTCAAGAAAATTAAAATATAAAGGTTACATACAAACATAATTGTATTGTTTAAATGTAGTTAAAATTACTTTTTCACCTGAATATTTAAGAGAGTATTATATTCTTCAAGGGAATAGAATCAAGGCTCTATGCTTTGAATCCTGCTTGCTAATGCTTGTGAATTAGGGGTACTGAGATTGTGAATATAATGCTACACATTGACCAGTGTCTATCGTTGATTATACATATTTTGGGGAGTAGAACTACTCAATATGTTTGTGTCGTGACGATGTTAACTTATAGATTGTTAGACATTTTGGTGATGATGTGGGAATTTTATATGCAAAACCTATGGTCAAAGCAAAAGCACCCTATTCACAGCAATCTCTGACAAACAACCGCCATATGTCTTTGCATGATGAAGTTTAGCATCCGAAAGCTGACATTATTATTTGTATTGGCATTAGTAGTGGTTTTTACTAACGCTGCCATCTTCTATGGCAATACAATTGATTTAATCCATAACCAAAAAGCTGTTACCTCCTCCCATGAGGTAATCGCCCAATTGGGAAGCTTTCTGTCCCATTTCCAGGATACGGAAATAGCCCAGCGTAACTATTTACTGACTGCAGATATTAAGGATTTTCAGGCTTATGTGACAGCTAAAAAAAATACTACTAAAAGTCTTGACAAATTACGGAGTTTAACTACTAATTCTGCGAAGAAAAAGCACTGGTTTTTGTTATTAAAACAAAAAGTTAATCAACGCCTAGAGACTCTGCAAACAGAAGTAGAAGTTGGCAAACACAAAGGCTGGAATGGGGTAGTAAAAATCATTAAATCCCAGCAAAATCAGCAAGAAAGTCGGCAGATTCAAACCTGGCTAGAAAATTATTTGACAGAGGAACAAAATTTACTGGAACAAAAAGTCCAACGATCGCAAGCTAATTTTAACAAAAATATGGCGGTATTTTTCATTGCCACCTTTGTTGATATTGGTTTAGTGATTTTACTTTACCACTCTCTCAGGGATTACATTACTAGGCTCAAGCGCACGGAACTAGCTCTACGCCAAAGTGAGAACCGTTTACGAGCAATGATTGATGCGGAACCAGAATGCATTAAACTAATTGCCAAGGAAGGTATCCTCTTAGAAATAAATGCCTTTGGTTTAGAAATGATGGAGGTGGAAAGTGCAGATGTTTTAGTGGGTAAATCAGTTTATAAGACAATTGTACCAGAGTATAGAAAAGCCTTTGCCTCCTTGCACCAAAGAGTATGCCAAGGACATAAAGGGAATTTACAATTTGAATTTGTTGGGTTTAAAGGTACTCGTCGCTGGATGGAAACCCATTCTGTCCCCCTCATCAATGAATTAAATGGAGAGTTCTTACATTTAGCGGTAACGCGAGATATTACCCAGCAAAAACTAGCAGAACAAAAAATTAGCGAACAAGCAGCACTGTTAGATATTGCTGTAGATGGGATCTTAGTTGAGGATATTGAAGGTACTATTTTATTTTGGAATCAAGGGGCAGCCAAAATTTATCATTGGCAATCCCAGGAGGCTTTAGGTAAAAAAGCATTTAAACTATTGTACCAAGAAACATCCACCCAATGGGAAGATGTTAAATCCCAAGTCATGGAATATGGTTCCTGGCTGGGGGAATTGTCCCAAATAACCAAAGAAGGTGAGGAAATTATTGTTGAAAGTCGCTGGACTTTAGTCAGGGATGACAATGGTAATCCTAAATCTATGTTTATTGTCAATACAGAAATTACCCAGAAAAAGCAATTAGAGATACAATTATTGCGATCGCAACGTTTGGAAAGTATTGGCACCTTAGCCGGTGGTATTGCCCACGATTTGAATAATGTCCTCTCCCCAATTTTAATGTCAGTGCAGATGTTGCAGATGAAATTCCCCCAGCAGCAGCATCAACCACTATTGCAAATGCTAGAAAATAATGTCAAACGAGGGGCTAGTCTGGTTCAACAAGTATTATCCTTTGCCCGTGGTGTAGAAGGTAAACATACCATCATCCAAGCACAACAACTCCTAGCAGAAATCGAGCAAATTATTACCCAAACATTTCCCAAATCCATTATTTGCCACGCAGATATCCAAACAGATTTGTGGATGGTTGCTGGAGATCCTACCCAGATACATCAGGTGTTGATGAATTTAGTTGTCAATGCCCGTGATGCCATGCCTGATGGGGGATATTTACGTATTTATGCTGAAAATAGAGTGATTGATGAACAATATGCCCAGAGCAATATAGATGCCAAGGCAGGCAGTTATATTGCGATTACAGTGGAAGATACAGGTATGGGTATACCTATTAACATTCAAGAACGCATATTTGAACCTTTCTTTACCACCAAAACAGTCGGTGAAGGTACAGGCTTGGGACTTTCCACAGCATTAGGTATTATAAAAAATCATGGTGGTTTTGTGAATATGCATAGTTGCGAAGGTAAAGGTACCCAATTTCAGATTTATTTACCTTCCTTAACTAAACATGAAATGCCCCCTCCATGTCGAGCTATTATTCCCCTCAATGGTAGGAGTGAATTAATTTTAGTCGTGGATGACGAAGCCGTAATTCGGGAAATTACCAGAGCATCTTTAGAACAACATAATTATCGCGTCCTCACAGCCAAGGATGGGGTGGAAGCTGTTTCCTTGTATGCCAAACATCAACAAGATATTAGTTTAGTATTACTGGATATGCTCATGCCCCATTTAGATGGAATCATCGCTATCCGTACATTACAAAAAATTAATCCCCATGTAAAAATTATTGCCATTAGTGGATTAATGGGCGATGGCAAAATCGCCGAGGTACAAAACATGGGGGTGAAAGCAGTTTTATCCAAACCCTGTACGGCGCAGGAATTATTAAGAACAATTAATACTGTTACTTGTGGGTAATGAGTAATGAGTAATGAGTAATGAGTAATGAGTAAGGTTCGCCATCTTTTCAATTGGATTATATCGTAATTAGGGTCTGCTGAATAAATATAAAACATTAATTTATCAATTGTTTGAGACTATTGTTTGAGGAAGGAGGTGCAAGAAAATTCAAATTTTATGTTTAAAATTCTTGCATCTATACAATTTTTGATGACAAAAAAATAAAAAATGAAGAAGCTAAAACTGTCCCCTGTCCCCTGTCACCTGTTCCCTACCCTCACCTAAAGACTTTTTCAGCAAGCCCTAATTAATTAGCCGGACTTGATAGTATGGGTGATTTGCTGGACATGATATTACTCCTCATTAGCTCCTCATCACCTCATCACCTCATCACCTCATCACCTCATCTGACAGTTGACGGCGATTTCATAATTGATACCGAACTGGTCATTTTTACTACTGAATTGGGAAACATAAGGTAAGAGATTGACCCTTAATTTTCCTCGCTATGTCACAATATCTTCAGGAATCAGCAAATACCACTCCCCAAGATTGCCAAGAGAAACTAAAGCGGACTTGGGAATATCAAAAACTTTTAAATAGAATTATTGGTAAAATTCGCCTATCTGTAGATTTACAGTCCCTTTGTCAAACCACCTGCCAAGAAATTTGCTGGTTGTTAAATGTTGAAAGAATGGCAATTTATCGCTTTAATGAAAATTGGGGTGGTGAATTTGTCAATGAATTGGGATTTGCCCGTGTCCCCTGGAATGAGATTAGTGTTTTTGGGGAAAATCCAGTTTGGGAAGATACTCACCTGCAAGATACTCAAGGGGGAAGGTATCGCTGCAATGAGCCATTTGCTGTGGCCGATATTTTCCAAGCAGGACATTCACGCTGTCATTTAGAAGTACTCGAACAGTTTAAGATTCGTGCTTATGCCATTGCCCCAATTTTTATTGGCCGCAAATTGTGGGGTTTACTTGCTGCCTATCAACATTCTCAACCCCGTCAGTGGTTAGAAGATGAAGTAGAATTTCTCACCCAAGCAGCAAGCCATTTGGGACTGGCAATGCAACAAGCACAAACCCTAGAAAAATCCAAACAGGGCCCTGCAGATTTACAAAACTCCGTAGCACGGCAGCGCGCTCTCATGGAAGTGATGAATAAAATTCGTTCATCCCTCAATACCAAAATCATTTTTGATACTACTTGCCAAGAATTATGTAAGTTACTAAATCTAGAAAGAGCTGCTATTTATCGCTTTAATGAAGATTGGAGTGGTGAGTTTATTAGTCACTTTGGCACCGTTGAATCCCAATGGCAAAACACCAATCCCTTTGGCAAGAATTTAGTTTGGCAAGACACCCACTTGCAAGAAACTAAAGGTGGACGCTATCGCAACAATGAAACATTCGCCGTTGCAGATATCTATGCAGCAGGCCATAGCCGTTGCCACCTTGATATTTTAGAGCAATTTAAAATTCGTGCCTATGCCCTAGTACCCATATTTATCGGCCCCAAACTGTGGGGATTACTAGCAGCTTACCAACATACCAGTACTCGTCAATGGATAGATTACGAAGTTGAATTTCTCTCCCAGATAGGAGCACAATTTGGGGTTGCAATCCAACAAGCAGAACTATTAGAACAATCCAAAAGACAAACAATCGCCTTTTCTAAAGCAATCGCCAG
Organism: Calothrix sp. MO_167.B42; assembly: GCA_030065255.1. Taxonomy (GTDB): domain Bacteria; phylum Cyanobacteriota; class Cyanobacteriia; order Cyanobacteriales; family Nostocaceae; genus Calothrix_A. The sequence goes on from JASJCX010000029.1 coordinate 21,467, forward strand.
ACAACGGGCTTTGACTGATGTAGTCACCAAGATTCGCTCTTTTTCCAATATTGAGATGATTTTGCAAACTACTTGTCAAGAATTGTGCCAACTTTTACAAGTGGAGCGAGTGGGAGTCTATCGTTTTAATGAAGACTGGAGTGGGGAATTTATCAGCCATTTTGGCATTGCAGAAATTCAGTGGATGGAAAGCAACCCCTTTGGCAAAAAATTACTCTGGGAAGATACCCATCTACAGGAGACTAAAGGTGGACGCTACCGCAACAATGAAAGCTTTGCTGTCAACGATATCTATCAAGCCGGACATACCCGTTGTCACTTGGATATTTTAGAGCAATTTAAAATCCGTGCCTATGCTTTAACTCCAATTTTTGTCGGACGCAAATTATGGGGACTTTTAGGAGCATATCAACATTCCCAATCCCACCAATGGGATAATATAGAAGTGGAATTTTTAGCCCAAGTAGCCAATCAGTTGGGAGTTGCCATTCAAAGTGCCAATTTACTCTCCCAAACTCAAACCCGCGCTGAAGCAATGCATCAATCATCTCAGCAACAGCAGATTCTCTTTGATGTGGTGGCGAAAATTCGAGAGTCCTTAGATTTAGACACAATTTTCCAAACTACTGCTCAAGAATTGCGGCGTTCCCTTGGTGCAGATAGAGTCGGAGTCTTCCGTTTAAATCCCGATAGTAACTTTTGTCGCGGGGAATTTATTGCCGAAGATGTGCTACCGGAATTTGAACCTGCTTTAGGTTTTCAAATGGATGACAATTATTTTGGCGAACAATATGCTTCCCAATATGCTGAAGGACGACTGCAATCTGTTGCCGATGTTTCCCAGGCTGGGTTCCAGAAATGCTACCAGGAAGCTTTAGAAAGGTTTCAAATTAAGGCACATGTAGTTTTTCCGTTGATGGAAGGAGACAAGTTGTGGGGACTTTTGTGCGTCCATCAATGCAGTCAAACCCGCAATTGGCAAGAAGGAGAAATAAAATTTATCACCCAAGTTGCAACTCAATTGAGCGTTGCCCTCAGTCAAGCTAACCTATTAAGTCAAACTCGCGAACAAGCAGAACAATTAACCCAAACCTTGAAGGATTTACAAAAAGCTCAGATTCAAATCATTCAATCGGAAAAAATGGCTTCTTTGGGACAATTAGTTGCAGGGGTAGCCCATGAAATTAATAACCCCATTAGCTTCATTCAAGGTAATTTAGAACATGCCCAACAATATAATAAAGACCTAGTGGAGGCATTGCGGCTTTACCAGCAGAATTACCCAGAACCAGTACGAAAAGTTAAGCAATTTTTGGATACCATAGAAATAAATTACATCTTAGAAGATTTACCTAATTTGTTCCAGTCTATGCAGACAGGAACAGATCGTATTTGTGAGATTATTTCCTCATTACGTAACTTTTCCCGTTTAGACGAAGCCGAATTTAAACGAGTTGATATTCACGAGGGTATTGATAGCACCTTAATGATTTTAAAAAATCGGCTTAAGGAAGCATCTAAATCTGCTGACATTCAAATTGTTAAGGATTATGACCAATTACCCCTAGTAGAATGTTATCCTGGTCAACTCAATCAAGTATTGATGAATTTACTAGCAAATGCCATCGATGCTTTAGAAGAATATAACCAAAAGCGAACTGCAGAAGAAATCAAAGCCAAACCTGCTAGAATCCGCATCTCTACCTCAACTATTAATCAAGAGTGGGTAGAAATTTCCATTAGTGACAATGGTGTGGGAATGAGCAAAGAAATGTATTCCCATATTTTTGACCCATTCTTTACCACCAAGCCTGTAGGTAAAGGTACTGGTTTAGGTCTATCCATCAGTTACCAAATTATCACAGAGAAACATGGTGGTAAACTTTATTGTCACTCTGAGCCAGGAGAAGGAACAGAGTTTGTCATTGAGATTCCTCTATCTCAAAATTCATCCAACAATGGACACCAGGAACTCAACGGCGGGGTAGCCCCTGCTTTCAAGCATGGGGTAGTTCAGAAAACTGATATTATGTCCGCCTAAATAACTTCTGGTGGAATCAGGCTGGCATTTTTGGTACTACTATCCCAAACTATCCAGCCTAATTTTGGATCTAAATCTGCTGTATTCTCTGTCACTTTAAAATACAACTTATTTCCACCCTTGGGTTCAATGGCAAAGTCAGCATTTTGGGCATAAACAACCTTAAAGCCCTTATCCCGAAGACAATACATTGCCCAAGCTTTCAGTGATTGTTTAGCTGGTTCGTGGGGAATTGGTGGTTTAGCGATCGCTTCAGCAATAACTTGATATATTTGCATAATAAGGTGTCTGTGCGAACATCAATACTATTTTAGATTTTGGATTTTAGATTTTGGATTTTGGACTTACGCAACTGGCATATTTTCTTGTAGGGTGCTGTGACACTTTGCTTGATTGTGAACGCAATAATCAGCTTTTTGTGCCACGCAGCACCCGTGTATTGTGACAATTGCCTAAGTCTTGATTACTTATTACTCATTACTCATTACTCATTACTCATTACTCATTACTCATTACTCATTACTTATTACTTATTACTTGCAAATCTCCCTTCTCACCAGACGTTCTAAAGTAGCTGCCATTACCGCAGTAGTTTGACCCGTAACAGTAAATACCAAAGCTTCTCTGTAAATACGCTGTGCTTGATGATGACTATAGTTAGCTGCACCGCCAGAAACAGTAACTGCTGCATGGGCAATCCGGTTTGCTAATTCAATCGCCCAACTTCTCAGTCGTAATTTTTCAGACAATTCCCCTTCTGGATGCTGTTGCATTTTCCGAATGGCATGACGACAGTGATGCAGTTCTTGTTTGAGAGATGTCAAAGCATCAACAATAAATGGCAACGATTTTTGCTGTGATACCGCTTCCATCACATCCAATCCTGCCATCCCACACCCTGTCGCCACAAAACTGGCACGCAGCACATTTTTTTTGTCATTCTCATGAATCCAACCAGCAGGTTTAGTGGAAACTACTTGCCCTTCAGGTAAAAAATATTGGCAGACAGTGGCGCTAACTGTATTAGTTGATGTCATGGCTGCTAACCTTGCAGGAGCAGAAAATGTCATCCTTGTACCTGTTGATAATTGATGAATTTCTTGAAAAGGGACAATCCCAAACACAGCACAACCATCTGGTAGGGTAGCAGCAACGATAAACTCTGAAAACATACCATATCCCGTCACCCAAGGCACAACCCCATTTAATTCATATCCCCCCGGTACGGGTAAGGCTGTAATGGTTGGTTTACCCATTCGTCGTAATTGAGAAAAGCCTACACCCATTAAACATTTACCATTTTCCATATAGGGTAAATATTTTTCTTGGAGGCTGGAATTACGGCTAGCGACAATCATCTTCACTGCACTTTGATGTTGAGTTTGCAAGAAAACTAAAGCACCAGAGTATCTTGCTATTAGTTCCTGAAAATCATTAAAAGTTTGCTCCTCGACTTCTTTTCCTCCCCAGGATTTAGGCAAACCCAAGGCTAGTAAACCCAAGTCTCCCAAACCTTGCAGTGCTGCAAATAAATGTTGTGAGCTGCTATCTATTTGATTAGCCACAACTACAACTTGCTCCAACAAGTAAGATTTGGCATTCTCTAAAATCAAGGATTTTTTTGGGGAAAACACTTGGTAAACTCAATTAAATAAGATTCTAATAAATAATCCCCCCCAAAACCATACATAAACTGGAGGTATTGGGAGGTTCAAATGTTGCAACAAAAAGTGAATCAGTATTAAGTTAACAAATTCAATATTAATTTATGGTTAAGAAAAGGTTAAGTTTAAGCTCTCCCCGCTATATCGCCAGGTTACGGGAGATTCGTGATTCAATGAGCGATGTTTTAGCGCAATCGCTATACACTACCAACCCCATTGTAGCAATAACCATAATCAAATTTCTATGGCAATTACCGAAGAATTACTATTGTGGAATAGCCAAATAAAAAATCAAATTTAACCGGAATCCGCATTATTACTTGGAATTGACTATATAAGTCCATTCTTTTGCCTAATTTTAGTGTACTATTATACTTTGCAGATACAATTTTTCTGTGCCGATAGCAAGAATAATAATTGCCAGGACGATGTCCAACCCCATGCATCTGGCATTGGTGGCTGAATGTTGATGGCTTAGAGCTGTGAGGAGTTGTTGATGACAGCTCAATACTAAGGTAAATAGAAAGTGCTCTGAAGCTACGTAAAAGTGAAGACTGTCTGCGGATTATGGGATGCTCCCATCTCTAAGGACACTGATAACTATTAGCGAAGCCCCTGGTGCAGGAGGCTAACTAAAACGACATCGTCAATCAATGGGAACTAGGAGAAAAGGCTGTGAAAATACATTGGTTAGTACCTGGCACCGTTATTACTATGTTGGTGCTATCTGCGCCTGCTGCTGCGGCTAGATTGAAATCTTGGCGTTTCGATGCTAGCCAAAACCGATTAGAAATTAATACTATCGGTGATGTCCAACCCCAAGCACAACTTGTTTTCAATCCCACGCGCTTGGTGATTGATTTACCTGGAACTGAATTAGGACAGAACCCAATCACTCAACCTATGAGGGGAGCTATTCGCGCTATTCGTGTAGCACAATTCAACTCCCAAACAACTCGTTTGGTTCTAGAACTTAGTCCTGGATATACCCTGGATCCAAAAAAGGTCAAATTTGTGGGAGTTACTGCTAGCAATTGGTCTGTACAATTACCACAACCAAAGCTAAAGACCCAGGCTTTTGCTCCCAGAGAAGTTTATAACTTCAATGTCGTTAAGAGAAATACTAACACCACTACTAGTCAATTAGCACCTATTAATACAACTGTTAACAATTCTCGATTAACACAGTTAGATGCATCATCTATTAGTACTATTCAGTCTGTTAAATTAAACCCCACTGGAACCCAACTAGTTATTAGAGGCGATCGCAATTTAGTTGCCGATGGTGGTTGGGATAGAACGACGGGTTTGTATCGGATTGTCCTTAATAATGCCAAGTTAGGCAAAAACGTTGAAGGGCCTAAATTAAATGCCGATAGTCCCCTGCTTCGCATACGTCTACAGCAACAAGATCCTCGTACCGTAGTTGTGTTGGTACAACCAGCCAGCAGAGTATCCATTGGTAGATTAAACCAAATTGGCGATCGCTTTATCTCGGTCAATTTGCGACGTTCCTCCATGGCGAGAAATCCTTTATCCCAGCCCATATTCGGTCTGACACCACCGCCAAAATCCCAACCCATACCCAGAAAAATTACCAATAAACCTATTTCCCGACCTTCGAGCCCCTTACCAAGAAGACGAGTAACGATTATGATTGACCCTGGACATGGTGGCAGAGATTCCGGTGCAGTGGGAATTGGCAGATTATTAGAAAAGGATATAGTTCTATCCGTTAGTAGAACAGTCGCCTCTGTCTTATCACAAAATGGGGTTCAAGTATTACTTACCCGAGATTCAGACTATTTTGTTACCCTCCCTGCCAGAGTACAAATGTCCCGAAAAGCTAACACCAATTTATTTGTCAGTATCCATGCCAATGCTGTAGCTAACCGTCCCCATGTCAGTGGAATAGAAACATTTTTTTATTCTCCCCAAAGTAAGGGTTTAGCTCAAGCAGTTCAGAACAATATAATTGGTAGGATCGGCAATCTTAGGAATCGAGGGGTAAAAAGAGCCAGATTTTACGTACTGCGAAAAAATACCATGCCTGCCATTTTAGTCGAAACAGGTTTTGTCACAGGTACGGAGGATAGTGCCCGACTACGTAATCCAGAATACCAAAAGCAGATGGGAGAAGCTATTGCTAATGGTATTTTAGAATACTTAAGGCAAAGATAAAAATAGCAATAATTACCAGGCAACTAATACCAACATAAAACTATTCATAAAACGATCAATTGAGTCGAGAGTTTATGATTGAGTATCTAACATCTTGTACCAAAGTATTAATACTGTTTTTTAATGTTATCAATAAACACATATTTTTATCAATAACAGGAAAAATCAGGGTTTATAGCCTGCCTACGCAGGCTTTGTTTGTATAGCCGAGGCAGTTGCGGCGGTGAGGTAGTGTGCCCCCATGAACAACTACCGAAAGGGTTTCCCGGCATAAGCAAACTGCCGTTCACCCTTCTAAAGTACAGGTGCAAGATATGAGCCTCCGACTAGCCGCGTTGTTGTCGCCGCTAGCAACAAATGAAACTAGCACATTTTTTAAGGACGACTAAAAGCTTTGCTATATAAGGGTTATAAAATGTGCTAGTTAGGAGGTATGAAATTGCCCAATTAATCCTGTATCTTAATCAAAAAACTAAAATCAAAATTTGCTTGTGTTTTCATCTTCCACCAACTTTGAAGGCAATCTTCCCTCTTTTAACACTCAAGAACCCCAAGGTGCTCCCATTGGCATCTTTGATAGTGGTGTTGGCGGTTTAACAGTACTCAGACAACTGTACCAACAACTCCCCCATGAATCTATTATTTATTTTGGGGACACAGCACGGCTCCCCTATGGCATTCGCTCCCAAGCAGAAATTTTGCAGTTTGTGCGGGAAATCTTGGAATGGATGCAAAAACAAGGGGTAAAAATGGTAATTATGGCCTGTAATACCAGTTCTGCCTTAGCCCTAGAAGTAGTGCGTACAGAATATAATATTCCCATCCTAGGTTTAATTTTGCCAGGAGCAAAGGCGGCCATCCAGGTAGGTAAGCGAGTGGGGGTGATTGCTACTCCCGCAACGGCCAAAAGTAATGCTTATAAACAGGCAATTCGGGAAATTGCTGCTGATGTGGAAGTCTGGCAAGTCGGTTGTCCGGAATTTGTACCCTTAATTGAACAAAACCGCATTCACGATCCTTATACAACCCAGGTAGCACGTTCTTATTTAGAACCACTACTAGAAAAAGAAATTGATACCTTAATATATGGCTGTACCCATTATCCCCATCTGGCACCAGTGTTGCGATCGCTACTTCCCGATCATGTGCAACTCATCGATCCTGCTGTTCATGTAGTAGCTGCTTGTACCCAAGAATTAGACCTCCTAGGCTTAAAAAATTCCCAGCCACCACTACCAACCCGCTTTGCTGTTAGCGGTTGCTCTCAACAATTCGCCCAATCTTCCATGCAATGGCTAGGTTGTACTCCCATGGTAGAGAAGGTTAGTTTTACCAACACTACAATCTTCCACGCCAAAAAGGACTAGTAACTCAAGTTACGAGTCCTAAGTACGGTATTTTATAAATTCACGATGAAATAAGCGACTTACTGGTAATGGAAAAACCATTCGACCTAGATCGAGTTTTTCAGCAATTGCCAGTTCCCGCCTATTTCTGATTAGCTATTGAATATTGTTAGCTACTGAATATTGAGTAACGACTCTGGATTATTGATAACTTCACTCACCTGTTGAGTCACTGAAATATCTGACTGAGATTGAACCCCATTCATTGAGCTTATATCCGAACTCCCAGTTCTTTTACTACTATGCTTGGCTATAGCTAACAATATATAAACTGCAAACAAATATCCCGAAGCTAAAATAAACATCAACATAAGCATCTTTCCACCAACCATTTTTCTCCCAGCACTTGTCTCAAACGAAAATCAAACAAATAGGAAAACCCACGCTATCCAAACTCGTACTTGATAGCTTTTCCCACATAAAGTTTTATGCCAGAGTGCAATTGCTCTCCGACCCAAATAAATATTTTGTCTCTGCGGACTATAACTGAGAATAGTACTCAATAAGCACAAAGCGAATTTCACACTTATTTCCAGTAATCTACCTAGTCCACTAAAACTTGCACGCACCTCTTACTACCATGAGCAAGTTAAGGCCCCAGGTGCGGCGAAGAAATACAGCAATCTACCCTAGGGGTAGCGCATAACTCCTAGCCTTGAGGTTCGCATACTCCAGAGTAAGTCAAATAAATAGTTATTTGACTTTGCTGGCAATTATTCTATTTAAATTCATTATACCGAGAAAGTAAAAACACCTAATTGGTTTTTTTGCTCCTCGGGATGAATATCAACAAAAAGATTGAAATCCCTTAGTCCCAGACTAACACAAATATGTTGACTTTTTGTTTGATTTTTTAGCTAAATTTGGAATTAGTTCGATGAATGCAAGAAAAGTAGAGTATATCTACTTAAAGAATGACAAATAAAGCAGTTTTTGATTAGCCCGAGCTGTCATTAGTGCTAATGTCACGTACCATCTCGACTACATCCATCTACCAAAGTAGAATATTTATCTAAATTGTAAGTTTCTCAGCAAGCTCTACGTAAATTTACAAAATCTTTTCTTGATCTCAGACCTGAGAAACCTATACAAAGCCTTATTCTGAAGATTATTGGCTAAATCACCACAGTTTTCCCACGTTTGAACTCGATCTATAATTTTGATCGCAGCCTCAATAACACAATTGATAATCCTATAAGACAGGCTATACTCTTGCCCACCAGCAAGTATTTGCCAATTCCAAACCAAGCAACTCAAAACTTAAAGATTAACCACCTAACCCCATATTAGCAATATTTAACTTTGAAATTAAAATCTATAATTGCTGAATAAAAACTGTGTGGATATTGATATCATAATTCGGGAAAAAATAAAGTATTGATAAATACAAAACATTAAAATAAATTAATAAGTAATGATGAATAAATATAGCACTTAATTAAATACTTTATTTTATCCACTCACACCCAACTGCGATTCGCTATTTTTAATTGCCATACATAGCAACAGTCATAGGGGTTAAAGGGTTTGCCAGACTTCGACAAAAAGTAGCTAAAAAGCCTTCTATCCTTTGGGATACACCACATCAGCAATATTCCCTAACGAAAATTGTGCACTGGCACTGGGTTATCTTAAAATGAATAAAGGATATGTAAACTTTCGTAACCTAAGCCAGAGTCCGCCAATCCATGACCCCAGCCACATCTCTATTTTCCCCTGTGGAAGCAGACCTGCAGATACTAGCAGA
>JASJCX010000342.1 GCA_030065255.1 Calothrix sp. MO_167.B42
ACTAGTAGTCTGTCCCATAAAATATGATGGGGTTTATATCACACCCGCCTGGGGTTGAAAACCCCAGTCTAATAGCTAAAGTCGTCTAAAGACGACTGGGAAATAGCCATCAAAACTAATGGGACAGAGCGCTAGTGCTTTGTCCTATTCTTTTTTCAAAATGGTACGATTTGCCCTTTGTTACTTGAGGGGATACTAAAATAAAGATATGATACTCAATTTCCTCTTTTGTCCCGTAATCGCAGCACTTCTAAACTTTTAACCCTTAACTCCTAGCAACCTATTTTCAAGCCTATATTGAAATAAAACCATGACTAACTTTGCTAATGATGCCATCCGTTCCTACAGCCAAGAAGATGTGCAGCAAATTCTCCAATTAGCGATTGCTCGTCAAGCTGAGGATCCAGATCGGGAGTTTTCCTATGAGCAGTTGTTAGAAATTGCCGGTGAGTTAAATATTCCCCTGGATTCCCTACAAAGAGCAGAACGGGAATGGGGAGAGCGACGGGGAGAAATCCAAAAACGCCAGGAATTTAACTCATATCGTTTGGGAAAATTCAAAAAACAATTAGGACAATATGCGATCGTTAATACTTTATTGCTAGTGCTAGATTTAATTGGCGGTGGCGGACTTTCTTGGTCACTATATGTCCTAATTGGTTGGGGTATTGGGGTAGGTTTAAATGCTTGGAACACCCTACAAACCCAAGGAGAAGACTATGAAATGGCTTTTCAAAAGTGGGAGCGCAAACGTCAAATTAAAAGTTCATTCAACAATTTAGTAGATAAATTCCTCAAAGCAACCTCTAGCTAGATCGCGAATTTAGATCGCGGATTTCACAGATTACACGGATTAGTAAAATCAGTGTCATCTGTGAAATCCATACCATCCGTGATAAACGAGTGCTCCCGAATTAATCAGCAAACATGTCATTGCTAGGGATAACAAAATGAATGTGGGAGCCATTACCACCCCAATTGTAAACCAGGTGTATACGTGGGATACCATCACAAATGCCAAAAGACAGGCAAATCCGGCTGCTTGCCATATTTGATGGGATGGACGACGCAGCAGCACTAAAATCATTGTCAACAATGTAGCAATCAGATTTGCTGGTACCAAAAAGGCGCAAGTTGCAACACAATTGGTACGGGAAAATTCAGCTAAGGTGTGGAATTCCATCATTTAGGTTTTCAGTAGTTTGCCAAATCTTATTAGTTTTTTATCGTATTGTTAAACAAGGAAACACTAATCATCATATTACTTTAAAAATGGAATTATAACTTAACAAATCTATTTGATTGAATTTGTTATCAGTGTAAAGTACCTCACCAAATTCTTCCAGGATTAAATAATCAGTAATAAGTAATACACAATTATAACTTATTCGCTGTAATAAAAACAAAGCGATCGGGAAATTCCAGAATAGATTGTTGAGCATATTTTTGTGCCATTTCTGCTAAACCTGCTGCTAATTGTTGATCATCAAAGAATGACAGCAAGGACATATAGCGATTCTCCACCATGTGAAAATATTTCAACTTGGGAATTACCTGGAGATATTCCACAAAATTAACTGATACATGGAAGCCTACTTTCTCCAGCAATTTTGCCAGATTGTCATAGTGGGGCTGAGTTTTTTCATATCGCTGCAAAGCTTGTGTGAATAGGGGATAATCAATGGTTGGAGGCAGAAGTATTAACAAAAAAGTCCCCCCAATAGGTAGTTTTGCAAACAAGCTACTGAATAGTAATTCTTGATTATCTATATGATGAATTACTTCTTTCATGAAAACCTTATTATAAACTTCAGCTTGGGATACAAAATCAATTGCATCTACTGCCATAGGTTTATATTGAGAGCTATCAGGTATTTGTTCCAGCATCTTTGCAGAACAGTCCACGCATATAATCGGATTATCTAACTGTATTTGGTTAAGAATTGCTTGGGAATACATCCCTGTACCACAGCCTAAATCTACAAGGGTATCTGTTGGTTTTAAACGTAAATATTCAATTATATTTTTAGCCATGAATTGAATATATTCATCCGAAAAATGCCATAGGTCATTATAAATATTACCTATTCTTTGATAGTGCTTTTGATTGCTTTTTGTCATGTTTTTAATGCCCATTTTTGAATACAAATATAGTCATCCAGTTTTATTTTTGAAAAGGACTACTAGTAGTTCACTACATTAATTTTGACAAGTCGTGGGTGTGAGCAATCCCTGACTTCTTAAAGAAGTCGGGGATCTGTTGCCCCCATTGCTTACACGCCAAACCTTTGATAATGGTGCTTGAGAACGAAGTTCGTAACGCACCCTACTGGAATATACAGCAATTCTATTTGATTTGTAAAAATGGAGAGGTTCAGATCCCCGACTTTTACACAAAAGTCGGGGATCTTACTTTTCAAAGTAAATTTCTCGCCTTGAGTTGTAAATATTTATCCACTAATCCATCGGAAATTTGATTGGCGGGCGCATCTAGTATTAATACACCCTTTTGCTTCAACTGAGCAAAAGCCACTTGCCTTTGGGCGATTAAATCCAAGGCTACTGCACGGTTATATGCTTGTGTGATATCTGCGGTAAACGTATGTGCTATTTCATCCACCAAAGGGTCCCGTAAAGTGACGCAAAATGGTAAGTAACGGGGCGAAAGTCGCGAAAGTGCTGCTAGCAATTCCGCAGAAGCTGTCCTATCAACTAAATCGGTAATAACTACTACCAAGGCGCGGCGGGTTTGCTGTTGGACAACATGGGTTACCGCCCCTAAATAGTCCGATTCTAATAGTACTGGTTCCATGGGTGTCAAGCGATCGATCAAATTTGTCAGATGTTGTTCTCCCCTATCTGGGGGGAGCCAAGCATGCATTTGTCGATCAAATACACCCAAACCGACGCGATCGCCCCTTCTCAATCCCGTTAATGCTAGGGATAAAGCGGCATTTAGCCCCCAGTCAAATCTCTGTAAGCCATGTACCCTGGCTGTCATTAATCTGCCCCGATCGAGCAAAATGAGTAAGGTTTGCTCCTGTTCCGGCTCTAGCACCCTAATAAGTGGGGGTGTATTGGTAGCACCGATGCGACGGGCGGTAGCTTTCCAATCCACAAACCGTAAATCATCACCCACTCGGTAGTTACGTAGTTCCGCAAACTCTGTCCCAATACCCAATTGGCGGCGGAATTGACGCATGGAGCCAGAGGATTGCAAAGTCAGACGGATAGATAGCGATCGCAAACCCACTAAATCCGGATACACCCACACTTTCAAGCTCTGGGGAACTTTGCGATCGTCCCATGCTAATCCCCAATTGCCCAATTGTCTCACTTGAATGTCTCCCCAAGCAAACTCCCCTCGTTTGGTTGGGTGGACTGTATAATCCAATTCTTGGGTACTATTACTGGGCACTGTAGTAGTTAATATTGGTGTGGAAACATCAAAACTCCTGGGATAATAGTCACTAATTTGCATAATGGCATTAGTATTAGCTGACTTCACCCGCAACACAACTAAATTATCCCTACCAATGGATAATCGCGGTAGCAATTCCCTATTTATTTCAACTCGATTGCGCCTCACCAACAAACCATCTACCACCATGAATATTAATACCATGGCATCAAAAGCTAGGGTGATGGTAATGCTGGTGGAAATGTCAAAAAACATAGCTGCAACCGGAGCGATGGCAATTCCCAATATCAATAAAAAATAAACTCGTATTGCTGGGATCATAATCAATCTTAATATTTGAGTTAAGTTTAAAATTACGGAATCATACTGCTGGAAATTGTATCTTAAATTATTTCCAAGTTAGTTTAACTTACCAATGATGACTCAAATGGTTGACCAACCCCATAGCGAAAATTTCGATCGTGGTTTGGTTGAAATGGATGGAGGTTTTTCATGGATACAAGCTTACCAAGCAGCAGATGATGTTATCTACCAATATACTGGCAAACACCTCAGCGATATTGAAATTAAAGTACTTCAGGGTTCTTGGGAAAGAAAAACCTATGATGATATGGCTGTAGATTATGGTTATAGCCCTGAATATTTAAATAAAGATGTTGGCAATAAATTATGGCGCAAACTTTCGGCTGCATTAGCCGAGACAGTTACGAAAAAAAATTTTCATGCAGCCCTTAAGAGGGCTTGGTTAGGGAAAAATAATTTATTAGTTGACTATAATTTATCTGTACCAACTACCTCCATAGCCACAAATTTATCCTTTCCAGAAGGTCTAGTTCCCATAGATTCACCTTTTTATCTAGAACGTAATGGCATCGAATCTTTATGTTATGAGACAATTTGTAAACCAGGTGCTTTAATTCGGATTAAGGCTCCTAAATTAATGGGTAAAACTTCTCTGATGCAGAGGATTTTAACCGAAACATTTCATCATAATTATAGAAGTATTGATTTAGATTTTAACAGTGTAGATCGCAATATTTTGACTAGCCTAGATAAATTTTTACGCTGGTTCTGTTTCCAAGTTGGTCGGCAATTGAAATTAGCAAATCAATTACATGATTATTGGGATATAGAAATTTTAGGTAGTAATGATAATTGCACAATTTACTTTGAAGAATATTTATTACCAGCAATAAATAACCCAGTAGTTTTAGGATTAGATAATCTCGATCGATTATTTCCCTATACTGATGTAATTGAAGACTTTTTGGGAATGCTGCGTAGTTGGCATGAAAAGGGAAAAATTTATCCCATTTGGGAGCAATTACGTTTAGCCATCGCTCACTCTACTGAAGTGTACATCCCTCTGGATCTGAATCAATCCCCTTTTAATGCTGGAGTACCAGTAGAATTACGAGAATTTGACCAACAGCAGGTGATACATTTAGCTAATCTTCACGGGTTAGACTGGGACAATACCCAGGTGGAACAATTAATGGAGATGGTGGGAGGACATCCTTATTTAGTTAGGTTGGCAATGTATGAAGTTAGTTCCCATCATCTCACCTTCAAGGAACTCCTACAAAATGCCTCTAAGGAAGCGGGGATTTATAATAACCATCTAAGGGGACATTTGCAGTTACTCCAACAATGTCCAAAATTGGCTGGAGCCTTCAAACTTGTGGTGAATTCCCCTGAGCCAGTAGAATTGGATTCAATGCAGATTTATAAATTGCACAGTATGGGTTTGGTGGAGAGACAGGACAATCATGTCATACCCCGGTGTAATTTATATCGCCAGTATTTTCAACGGGTTTTATAGTGCTACGCGCAAGTAATATCATGTCCGGCTAAAGACTTATCATTAAGACTGCAAGGGGGCAGGGCGCAGGCTTCGGCCGTGAGCTCAGCGTTCGACGGCTCGACTGAGCTTCGCCGAACGTCTGAGCTCACGCCGAAGTC
>JASJCX010000343.1 GCA_030065255.1 Calothrix sp. MO_167.B42
TTAAATCTAGGAATGACAGCAATAATCCAATCTGTTTTGGGAAAAGAAATACCCCTAGCACCGGAAGATGTCATTAAGAAAATGCGGATTGTATCTCTTCGTTGTTCTTGAATTAGTTCTAATCGCTGGTTGGGAGGTACACTTTGGTCTAAAATTGCTACTTCTTCCCGATTACAAATAGCATTTTTACCTGCAATTAATTTTTGCTTTAATTCCCGTAAAAATGCTTTATCCTGGGCAAAGAAAATCAGTTGTTCTGCTCCTTGTTTTATCCCATGTTTTATTTCTGTATAGGCATTATTTAATAACTCTTGATCTAATTGTTCTCTTATTGTTTGGCGAATGCCTTTTTCTACTCCATTTATTGCTGGTTGTGGTGTGATGGGTGATAGGCGAATGCTGTATTCAATATTGAGTCGAGAAGCGGGATAACTATTAGTCATAATATGTAACACGGGATGCTTCTTTAGCCCAATTTTAATATTAGTACCCGTGACTCGAAATGGAGCGTCCCCATGGGTTGGACTAATTAACACTTTATCAGGGGCGGATTTTCCAGAATTGAGATAACTATTGAGAACTATTTCATTACTGAGGGAAGCATCAGCCAGAATCAAGATTACTTTAAACGGGGATTGAGTTCCTTCAAAGGGTTCGATAAACTGCTGTCGCAACCATTTTTCCAATTCATGGATAAATAAAGCCCCTGCACCATCACCAGCTAATTCATCTACCATGACAATGATAGTAGGAATTCTTTGAGCAAAGTTACGGCGTTCTTGTTGTCCTGGTTTAGTATTAGCTTTCTTTGTAAATAGATTTCCTAAAGCATCAATGGTGGTTTTTTGCTGTAGATTTCGATAACCTTGAATCGCCGCAGTCATGACTAATTTATTAACTTGGGGATTGGCTTTTAGTAATTTGCGAGCAGAACTAGCAAGGGTACGTAATACACCAGGACGGGATATTGATTCTACCGTGTCTTCCCGTTCGTTACGAGTACGTTTAAAACGATTAGAAGCGACTATATTACAATCAATTTCATGTTCTTGTGCTGGTGTGAGGAAAATGGTACTACCATCAGGATGATTGAGTTTAGCAATTCCATCTATCACTACTGCACTATCTGGGCGCTGTTGTTTTAATTTTTGTTGTACTTTTTTGTCATACCATTTTGGTGCAGCAGCAATTAAATTAGCATTAGTAGTAATAGTTAAAATACCACTGGGATTTCCATTTTTATTAGCAAGTTTGTTAGTGACATCTCGGTTAATTACCACCCTGGGACTGAGATAAAAAAACATAAAACCTGATGACTGTGTTTCTAGGAAATTAATCACAGCAGTAGTTTTACCAATTCCGGGATTTCCTTCTAAAGCAATTACGTTTATCTTTCCTGATTGGGCGAATTTTAAACCTGTAATTACTGCGGTTTCATGGATTTTTCGCAGGGAATTTTGTTGTGGTAAATTATTGAATTGTGATTGAAAATGAACTTTAGAATTACCACCAAAAAATTTGTCCAGGGATTCTGTACTCTCAATGTTATCTAATGCTAACTGTGGCGAAAGTTCTTGCATCGGATTGTAAAATCCTGTCACTTCTTCTGTAAATCGGTAATGTATTGCTCTGTCTAAATTCGGTTGTTGTTTGAGTTGTTTAGCTTGTGTTTTAAAATCAGGAGGAAGACTTCCCACCAATTTATTAAACACTAGCCTAATTTCTGCTGTCAGTTCATCAGTTTTGTCGTCTAATTTGCGATTTTGACGATATGCTTCCCCTAAAGACTTCATCAACTTAGCCCTCGGATTTGCTTCCGATTCTTCCCAAAAATGAGCAGCAATACTTTCACATCCATTGGAGGTAATAGCAATAGCTCTCCCACTACAACCACCCTGTAATCGTCCTTTTTTTCTCAGTAAATTTATCAGTTGTTCAGTATAGGATGAAGCTTGACATAACTTAAATAAGGGTTTATTCCGACTACTGAAGGCTGATAAGTGATTTTTCAGACTTGAGGACAATAAAAATTCTTCACCTTCCACCTCTGCACAAACCCGGGAAAATACACCCCGGGAATCAATATAACGGGTATAACGACTCATTTCTTCAAGGTGAGCAGATTCTGTGGTAAAGTCTGCTAATTTTGTCGGTACATTATAGGAAAATTCCAAACAAAGCAGGAAATGCTGCAAGTTTTTGGAACTCTTTCCACTGGATAACCACAGGAGAAAATCCGCCCTGGCTGGTTTTCCTCTGTTGACTAATCCTTCATCTGGGTTTCCTGGGAGGTGAAAAGCTTGTTGAAATTCCTGGGCTGTTTTTTTCTTTTCTGCGTCTGGTTCTATCTGCTCCCCTGGAAGTATCAAAGGACACCAAATTGCTGTTAACTGTGGCTGATTTATTGGTATGGATTTGAGACATTCTCGCATTGCTGTCCAACCCAAACCGTAACCTAATCCCATGAGATGACGTACCATTGTACTCACCCATGCTTGAGCATTGGGATCTGTCAAATTTAGGGTTTTCACCAATTGGTTATAGATATGTGCATTCTTGGTTTCTCGCCAAGGTTGCAGAGCCGAATCTTCTTCCCTAATTAGCTGTTGATAAATCAGATATTGCAAAACCCCACGTTTGACTACAATTTCAAACACCTGTCCCCATAGGGATGCTTGATCTAAAAATGATAGTTGCATTAAGTTGTCACCCATTGAAATTGTATATGTGTGTTTGACTGACAAAAATTCGGCATTGCTGATTACAAGTATGATTTTGCCCCCCAACCCCCAATGCTGGGGGAGAAAGATAATTTAAATTCCCCCGCCCCCCTAACCCCCCAATACTGGGGGGAATAAGCAGATGCTTTGCTTTTTTATAGATGGGGATTTAGGGGGCTTTACTAAAACAAGAAAAATAAATTCATACTTCAATTCAGCAACGCCAAAAATTCAAATCTTCTTTCCCCCTGCTCCCTGCTCCCTGCTCCCTGCCTCCCTCCGGTGCAGAACTTGGGAAATGTGAGTTAATAAAGCCGGATAACTCAGGTATACTTTGCCCTTACGTCGAGAATGTAATACTTGCACTTCCCCCGCACCTGCAACGGTATTTGGTGATACCCAGGGGAAAGGATCTAAAACTGGTTTTCCACGACGTTCTGCTTCGATAAAATGTAATCCCCGCAACACGGAAATCAAGCAAGGATTAATGGGAGAATTTTGTTCGGGATTAATTAGATGTTGACGGGTTCGTTCTGTCCAATTAATATCTACCCGTTTGTCTGATACTAGGAAATAGACACAAAAACCAGATTGTGGACGTTGCTGTTCTTGAATTGTAAATAGGGTGGCAAAAGTGTACACCGGAATGACATCCCGCACCCCAATTTTTTCTAAAGAATGTGAGAAATTTATATTATCTGTTGTTTGCAAAATTTCAAATGCAGCTTCACCTCGATCCCGTTTTTGTAATCTTGTTCCTGGGAATACATCTCGTACTAAAGTATAGATATTTAGCTTGGGAAAAGTATGAAAAATATCTGCCAAAAATTCCTTTGGTGTTAAAGCACTGTTGTAATCTGCTGTGCGGTTAAATTTACGACTACCATAACTATGGGACAGTAAAATAATATGTTGACAACCTTGTTTCTGGAGGTAAAAAACTTCCTCTTGGATTAAGCGTTGTTTTCTCAATTGTTCTGGGGAATCAATAATGTCAGATTGCTTGCGCTCTGATTTGAGTTCATAACCAGAGAAAGGATTGTTAATAGCAGTAGCAATATAACTTTGACTTAGAAACAGATAACTTTTTTCATCTGAATTTAAATCAACGGTATCATTACAAGGACGGGTAGCATAGGAAATTAAACCAATTTTTGGTACTTGTGGTGGTGATGGCGTACTAATTTTCAGAGGGAATGCACTTAACAAAGCATCAAAAATACCTCTTTTAATCCATTGTGTATTTTTAGTTTGTTTAGCTAAATTTTCCAGAACAATTCCTTGCATTCTGATATTAGTATCTTCAGCTAATATTGCTTCTAAAGTTTGGGCTGCGGCGTAAACATAACTATCACCACTGGTTTCATCAGCCTCTTTCCCTTGTTCTTGGAGTCGCAACATTAAGGTAGTAAAATCATGGTTACCGCCTTGTTTCAATTTATCAATAATTCGCCATAAACAGCAGTAAACCAATACTGTGAAAGCAGCAACTATCGCTGCATGATATTGTTTACTGTCTTCACCACCTTTTTGTTTGGAACGTCGATTTAAAAGTTGAGTATCGTATTCAATGATGACTGCTGCTCTTAGAGTCCACGGCCCAGCAATAGCTGCATTAGCAGATAATTCATACTGCCAAGTTTTCTCTGCTTTATTCAAAGAAAAAGAGCGAGGAACCCAAATAATTTGCAACAATTGTTGTGTGAATGACCTTTGTGCTTGAATTGAATAGGAATCACCCTTGGTTAATAAGTTATGTTCAGAAATATCTGTATTTACTTCAACTGAAAATAAAAGCCCTGGAGCTTCTGGAGTATCACAAATTTCAATATGCTTAAACCATTCCACATTTTCCCGGCTAGTTTGAGGAGTACTTTTGAGTAAATCTTTTACCCCTGGTTCTGCTCCTTCTAAACGCGACCACTCTATTATTTGGCGTTTGACACAAATAAATTGTTTAGCAGACTTTTGTTGAACTTGGGAAATTATTTTTTGATTTTTAGTTCTAAGGATCTCAGTCAAAGCGGAAGCAATATTTCCCATTAAAGATTCACATTTTCGTAAATCATCTATTAGTTGTTGTATAGCTTGTCTCCCCTCCCTTTTAATATCTTCGATGATTTTATTTATAAAAGTAGGTAAATCCTCTTGAGGTAATATTTCCTCACTGTTACGAGGAATAATAATTGCTAAAAAAATTAGTTCCGCAAGACGGCGACATACTGACCAATATTTTTGAGATACTTGTTCATCCTTGGGAATTAATTCTGCTTCAATATCATCAAGTCTTGCTAAAAAAGCAGATTTATTTTTTTGCGGATTATTACCATTAATCCGAAAGCGATAACTAACTTCACGAACTACACCATAACTACTTCCCTCTTGATTTCTTTTCTCGAAGATTTGAGTTTTCCATTCTGCCCAAACTGGTAGACAATTATAGAAGGTTGCTTGGTTGAGGTATTCTAATAAATCAAATTCAACATCAGAACCAAAATGGGCAGTTAAATCAACGTTGTAACCGGTTTCCGTTACCGATGTTAATAAAATAGTGACACGATAAACGTATTCTGCTAAAAGTTGATACTGGGGTTGATTCTTAGTTTCACTGTATTGAGCGATCGCTTGCATAATCCGCAGGGTAATTGTCTGTCTTACCCT
>JASJCX010000030.1 GCA_030065255.1 Calothrix sp. MO_167.B42
TAATCATCTTGTGTCAACTGGATTTGATCCAGATTGGGATTTAGCATAACATTTCGATGGGTCAGCGCAGACTTTTTATGGTAACTAAAAACGATACTTTTTACCTATATTCTTTTATAGTTTTTCACCCAAGTTGCAAATTTTCTCTGGTTGAAATAAGTCAGTTGCATCTAAACACCAACTATTAACGTTAGTGGATATGCCATTTTCAACGGCAACTATAATATACGAATATTTTGGCCAAGCATACAAGCGGTCAAATTCGGAAGGAATAGCCTGATAGTCGGGATGGGAGTGGTAAAAGCCGACAATCTCCATGTTTTGCGCTCTGGCTTGTTTTTGCGCTTGTAACATTACTTGGGGTGCGATCGCATATCTTCGTCTTTTGCTATACTCTTGCCTATCCCCGGGAAAATCTGCTGTTGTATCTCCTTCCCAAACATTTTCTGTGGACATCACTTTCACAACTGTTTTACCACCATCACTCAAGTGACCGAGTAAAATACCACAACATTCTTCAGGGTAGGTCTTTTGGGCATGGATGCGAATTATTTGTAATTGTTCTTCACTGAGATGGATCATAAAGGGAGAAAGAGTGAGAGAGTGAGAGAGTGAAGGGGTAAGCTGTCATTGGTTCCGGCATTACCACGCTTTCCACGCCCTTAATAATGTAGCCTGATTGCAGCTAGTAAAGGAAAGCCTGGGGCATAGTTCTGTGGCTATCACGGAAAGGTATCTACACGCCAAACCTAATGACGGCAATGACGGCTCATCCATTCATTTACCATTTTGATTGCAACCCTTAGTACCAGTGGTACTAGTTTTGATTAACTAAGTAAGTCGGCGTAAAAAATTCAAGGTATGTCATTGCGAGTGTAACGGAGTGAAACGAAGCAATCACAAGGGTTTTGCGCTTTTTACATTCTGTTACATAGTTTGGTTTATTTGTGCCAACTTACTTACCTTGCTCGTTCTGCTCACAAGTCTCATGGATGAATTTGTGGAGAATCTATGTTGAAGCCCTAACTATCTAGCTAGTTTTACCGCTCTAGTTTTTTGATTCAATTCGATTAATTATGGGAAACCTATAGACAGAAGTTAATAGCAAAAACTATTTATGAGGGAGATATTTGATTTTTTTGCTGGGAACTTTGCATCCAAGCAAGGAGAACGCAAGTTACATCAAGGAGACTTCAAGGGTGCAATTGAAGCATATACTCAAGCGTTGTCTCTCAATCCAAAAGATTCTATATCTTATGGAAATAGAGGTCTCGTATTTGCTCGTACAGGAAAACACAAGAAAGCGGTTGAAGACTATAATCTGGCTCTTCGCTACTCTCCCAATGAGCCTGCACTGTACAGTAACAGAGGTATTTCCCGCGAAGCACTCGGAGATATAAAAGGAGCGATTGAGGATTACAAAAGAGTGATACTCCTTGACTCTTCAATAGCTCAAGGTCATTTTCAGCTTGGATGTGCTTATGTTCAAGCAAAGAAATATGACTATGGAGTGAGAGTTTTAAACCGTGCTATTGTGCTTAACTCGCAGTACATTTCAGCATATGCTTTCAGAGGTTTGGCTTATGAAGGTCTAGCCAGATATGAGGAGGCACTTAAGGATTACAATCAAGCAATTTGTCTCACCCCTGACTATGGTAAAGTTTATAAGTTCAGAGGTCTTCTGCGAATGAAGATGGGAGATAAGCTAGGCGCAACAGAGGATCTTCAACAAGCTGCTGGACTGCTTTTTAATCAAGGACAAATTACTGAGTACAAAGAGATACTTGACTTAATTCAAGAGAAGTAGTAAAAATTTACGGAATTGCATTTGTAAGGGCGAGGGATGCTCCCGTATGCGAAGTGTGGGGGGTGTGAACAAAACATTTTCTCCCTTGTCTCCCCCTGCTCCCTGCTCCCTGCCCCCCTGCCTCTTAAGCCTTCCCTGCACCTAAATACAATTCTCCCACTTGGGGATCGTTCAATAAATCTGCTCCCGCCCCAGAAATAGCATCCCTTCCTGATTCTAAAACATAACCGCGATCGGACATTTCCAAAGCTTTGCGGGCATTTTGTTCTACTAATATAATTGCTGTACCCGTCTGATTCACTTGTTTTACTTGCTCGAATACCTGTGTCACCAAAATGGGAGATAAAGCAGCAGACGGCTCATCTAAAATCAATAAAATTGGTTCCAACATCAAAGCCCTACCCATGGCTAACATTTGCCTTTCTCCACCGGATAGGGTGCCCGCACGTTGGCGACGACGATCTGCTAATCTGGGAAACATATCAAATATTCGCTTTTTTAATGGTGTCAAGGGGACATTGCGAACGAAAGCACCCATTTCCAAATTTTCCTCTACACTCAAGGAAGGAAAAACATTAGATATTTGTGGTACGTAACACATCCCTCGTTGCACAATCTGATTGGATTTTAGTCCGGTAATATCTTTATCTTGAAAAATAATATTGCCTGTATGGGGTTTTAATAGTCCAAAGATTGTTTTTGCTAGGGTTGATTTGCCTGCACCATTGGGACCAATTACTGTCACTAATTCCCCTGCCTCAACCCGAAAGTTGATTCCTTGCAGGATATCTACATCTTTAATGTATCCGGCGTGGACGTTATTAACTTCTAATAAATAGTTATTAGTCATAGTAATTTTAGATTTTAGATTTTAGATTGATTCTATTGTCATGGACGGGCAGGGATGCCCATCCCACTCTTGGTTTTAGTATGTAATTATTAATGTATTGATTAATATAGGAATCCGGTTTGATTTTTGAATAAAATTAGGTATTTTTAGGGTGCGTTATGACTTCAGTCTTTAGCTCTCGCCATGCTGTGAAGGGCTATACGCACCGAAACACTCACATCATTGTGCGTTACGCTACGCGATAACACACCCTACATATTGTTCAAAAATCAAATAGTAATCCGATATGTAATGAAATGTAAAAAGTTAAAAACCCTTGCGATTGCTTCACTTCGCTACGCTCCTAGTTATAATTTTTTCCACCCACCTACTTACAAAATATTGAAAATAGTCATTTGTCATTGGCCATATATAATGATACCAATGGCAAATGACAAATAATTACGATGGTGTTTTTTGTAAATCCGGTCTTTCTTCTGGGACAATAGCCTCTTCAACTGGACATACTTGAAGACAAATACCACAATCAATACAAGTGGCAAAATCTATCCAGTACCAATCAGTGCCCTTGACATTTTTTCCTGGTCCTGGATGAATGCAAGCTACCGGACAGGCACCTACGCAGTCTGCAACACCTTCACAGACCTCCGTTACAATTGTGTGTGACATGGTTCCCCTCTCTTTGTTTAGTGAAATCAAGTGTAAAGGAAAAAATAATTTTTTGCTTACTTTCTTCCTAAACACTTTTCTTTGGTTTACTCTCCCTTGGAATCCTGTACTGACTGGATTACAGGGGAACCATTGGCATTAATCCAGGCAATTTGGGCAATGGTGCGATCGGTTGCATATTGCTTAATTTCCTGGGCATTCCTGCCACCCAAATCGATTTCTACCCTGACTAATTGGTGAGAATCCCTCAGCTTTTGGGCATAGGCAAAGGCTGGGGCATAGGCATTTGGTGTTTCTGGTACTACTAACCAGTCAGTAGTTGGTGTGGCCTGCGGTAATTGCTGATTTTGGGAGAGGAATTGGTATAAATCTTCAATGGAAAATGCGAAACCAATACCAGGTATATTTTCTCCTTGAGGATGATACAACCCTAATAGCCCATCGTATCTACCACCCCTACATAAAACATTTGCACCTGTTTCTGTATCACTGACAACTTCAAAAACAATCCCAGTGTAGTAATCAATGGTTTGGATCAAGCTCAGGTCAAGGATTAAGGGGAAGTTACCCTGGGATGCCAGTAAATCTACTAATGCCTTGAGGTTATTTACTGCTTCTTGCTGTGGTGCTTCCAAACCTAGGTTACTGACCTTTTGCAACACATCACCAGGATTACCCCGTAAGTCTAGTATCATCCTGGCACGCGATCGCAATTCTTCACTCAGGGGTAAATTGTCTATGGTAATGCGATCGAGATTGGCGATGGCATACCGGACTTGGTGCCGTATTTTTTCGGGAAAAGCCTGTAGGAGCGATCGAGTAATCCCCGCTTCTCCTAAAATTAAATGCCAGGATTTGAGTGCCAGGGCTTGGGAGCAATCTGCAAGCATCATCAGCACTTCCCCATCAGCCACCAATCCACCGCCACCAAGTAATTCTACCCCAGTTTGAAAAAATTCTTGGGGTTGATTATGCTGCAAATCTGGCGGACGTTGAAAAATATTCCCGCTGTAATAAAGCCGTTGGGGATAGGAAGTGCCGGCCATGCGCGTGACTACTGTACGGGCGATGGAGGCTGTTAATTCCGGGCGCAACCCCAATTCTTCATTATCAGCACTTTGCAGTTGAATAACAGTAGAATGGTCGATTGCGCCCCCTGCCATCAGGGTATCCATACGTTCTAGGGTTGAGGTAATAATCCTGTGATATCCCCAACGATGAAATACTTGTTTTAATCTATCTTCAATCCAGCGTTTTTGAGCTACATCTAAGGGTAATAAATCCCTAGCTCCCGCCGGTGGTTGATACACCATTATTTTTTCTTTCCACCAAACAAACCACCAAACAAACCGCCCCCTTCAGATTTATTTGTTGATTTAGCACCAGTTTGACTTGCTTTGGGCTTGCCAGGACTGGATTTGCCTAAAATCTGTTCAATACGACTTTTTCCCGCCGACGCTTGTTCGTCATTGGGGTCTAATTGTAGGGCACGGTCAAAATGCACTTTTGCCATTGTGGTTTGATTTTGCCTTAAATACACCATTCCAATCAAGCTATGACCAGTACTATTATTTGGCTCTAGTTTCAGGGCATCTTGTAATTCTACCCTAGCGGCTGCAAATTGATTCTTTGCAATCAAGTCTTGAGCTCGGCGAATATACTGAATTGCCCGGGATTCTTCGTTGGATGCTGTTGGTGCTTTGGGGGGTGGGGTAGTTTTGGGTGGTGGGGTACTAGGTTTACCTTGGGCTGGGGCTGGTGCTGGGGCTGGTGCTGGTGTTGGGGCTGGTGTTGGTGCTGGGGGTGGTGATGACTGCTTGATTAAATTTTTACCTCCAGTCCGCATTAAGTAAACTAAATTCAGTTCACTAACTAGGGTAATTTTAGCGATCGCATCTTTTAAGGAGTCATATTGTTTACTGGCAATTTGAGCGATCGCTGTTTTGTATAGTTGTTCTACATTGGGAGCGGTGGTTAACTTTTTGGCTGCATCGCTGGTTAGTTCCACTGAACTAGATTCTTCTTGCAAACGCTTGCCTATTTGGGATAAAACCAGCACATATTCAGCATAGTCCTGTTCTGCTGATAGTTTTTCATAAGCTGGGTTGACCAATTTTGATAGTAATTGATTCGCTAATTTTTTATCATCTTCACTTACTTGCCGCAAGCTATCGGGGTGTAAGCGACGAACTATTTTTAAATACCGCTTGCGGATATCTTTGACGTTAGCATCTACGGGAATACACAAAATGGCGTGGTAATCGGTGAAATCATATTTAAACAGACCACGATCTAATTGGAAAGACAACATAGAACGGTTATGTATAAAATTAAGCCATCAAATTTAATTTCTAGTTTACTTCGCTTCTGATAAATAGCTATAAATTTAACACTGTTGATCCCACGTACCCAGGGATGGCACTTGTTGTAATTCCTGACTCAAACTGCTATCAATCAAGCCATTGGTAGCCAAAATTCTTCCAGAATTTATATCTAGAGGGCTTCTGTCATAGGCAGTAACTTGACCGCCAGCTTCTTGAACTAAAATTATCCCAGCAGCAATATCCCAGAGAGATAATCCCCTTTCCCAGTAGCCATCAACACGCCCACATGCTACGTGTGCTAAGTCAATGGATGCGGAACCACTACGTCTAACTCCTTGGGTAAGGTGGGTGAGGTGACAAAATTCTGCATAGTTATTATCTGTTGTTTCCCGACGATCATAGGCGAATCCCGTTACCAATAGGGATTTGCTGAGTTCGGCGGTTTGTGAAACCCTTATGGGACGGCGATTTAAGGTTGCTCCTAAACCCGCAGCACCACGGAAAAGTTCATTATGAAAAGGATCGTAAATTACACCTACTTGGGAAACGCCATTGATTAATAGGCCAATGGAAACCGCAAAGCAAGGATATTGATGGGCAAAGTTGGTAGTTCCATCGAGGGGATCTATTGCCCATAAATACTCCTGAGTTTGTTGGTTGCCTAATTTACCAGATTCTTCCGCTAAAATCGCATGATCGGGAAAATGACGATGTAAGTAATCTAACACCACTGCTTCAGATGCTTTATCTGCTGCAGTGACTAAATCTCCTGGCCGTCCTTTTTCTGTGGTTGCGTCTTCTACCTTACCCAAATAACCTTGTAAAACTGCTCCAGCAGCTAATGCTGCTTCTGTGGCAATATCGAGAAATATTTGTAAATTAGTCATACAATGAAAGGATTTTGAAAAACAGATAATCCGTTATCCGTTGTTTATTTTGGATGTTGGACAAGCAGAAGTAATGAGTAATGAGTAATAAGTAAGTTTCCCTAATACTGTCAACTAACAACTAACAACTAACAACTGTCAACTGTCAACTGTCAACTAACAACTAACAACTCCTTAGCGGTATTGACGGCGGAACTGGTAGGGAGTAAGCCGCATGGGTTTTTCTGGGTCCCAAATTTGTTCGCCCATTAATCTAGCCCATTGTTGAGCGCGTTCTAAGCGGGGATTATATTTTTGATTTGGCGATCGCGCAATATATAATACATACCCTTCTTTAATTAACTGTTCATTTAGTAGTTTGCCATCTTGCCATACATAGGCCAGGGTTCTACCAATTTTGTCTTGGGGGGCAATATCAAATTCTAGGGTTACGGGTTGCTCTTTGCCAATGAGTTCTTTTAATCTGTTTCTTGCTCTGATGCCCCAAGGGCGCTGGCGTAAATTAGGTGCTTCCACGCCAATTAATTGTACTTGGGAGATTAAGGTGGGTTGATTTCCCATTCCCAGGACTTCCAGAGTTTGTCCACTTACTACCCTGCTAACATTCACCTGTATTGTGATGGCTTTTTCTGGTTTTTTACCAAGTTGACAACCCGTCAGCAAAAGAGCCATTAACAAGGCAAGCGGTAAACACTTAAACTGAAAAATTTTTCCTTCCCTCCTCCTATCCTTCCCTCCTTGCTTAATCTTCATCCAATGGTAAACCGGCTTTGACTTTACCCTTGCCAAAAAAGCGTCCAAATTGTAACTCATATACTTCGTCTTCGTCCTGGGTTTCCACTTCCAAGTCTGAACAGGCATAACTAACACACAACAGAGCGTAGCCTTCTTTCTGTAGTTCTGGGGATAATCCCATGGCCTCTGGTTGGGAAATATCTCCTTTTAGTACCCGTACAGCACAGGTAGTGCAGGCACCGTTACGGCAGGAAAATGGTAGCTCTACCCCCTGTTGTTCCGCACTGTGGAGGATGTAACGGTCGTCGGGAACTTGTAAATTATGCTGGATATTGTGGGTGCGATCGTTTACTTTAATTTTATGAGTTTGGGACATTTTTCAGGCGAATTATGAGAATTTTTGGGGAATGATTGCAGTTTATAGCATTTTGTTGTACGATGGGAAATCGTGGCACCTGGAGAGGTGGCCGAGTGGTTGAAGGCGCAGCACTGGAAATGCTGTTATGCGGCAACGTATACGAGGGTTCGAATCCCTCCCTCTCCGTTGATAAAGTATTTTATAAACCAGATTGTATAGCAATTTTAAACTTATATCCCTGGACTTAGATACTCTCTAGGATAAAACACGTAGGGTGTGTTAGGTAGGGTAAAGTACCATGGTGTAAGGTTTTTGGTGCGTATAGCCAGGGCATGGCTTCGCTAAAGACTAAAGTCATAACGCACCCTACTGGCTATTTAATTTTTGAAAAACATGTAGGGTATGTTAAGTAGGGTAACGCACCATGGTGTAAGGGTTTTGTTGCGTTAGACTAAAGTTATAAGGCATCCTACTAGCTCATGTGTAGATGTAAGAACGGATTCTCTGTGAGCTGAGAATAAAATATAGTGATTTTTAAGCCATGAAACTGAATAAGATAGTAATTTTACTCCTGTTATCCATACAGTTTGCAGCAGGAACTAAACTTGTACAAGCTGGGGAAGCTGATAAACTTTACAACCTCTGCTCAAAATTTCCTTACAACTCCCAATGTCAGGACTATAAAGTTCCTATTCCCCTTGATAAACGTCCTGGGAACAAGGCTAGATGTCTTTTGAGTGGTAATGAAAAAGCAAAGAATTGTAAGGTTAATCTTACCGAAGATAGTGTCAATTTTTATTTTGAAACTGGGGATAGTATAGCCGTTTTAGATGGGCAAAAGGGTACAAAAAAAGTGGGCATCTCATTTAACAAGATTAAGTCTCTATCCTACTCCGAGAAAAAGAAAACTGATGTTGGCGCTGTGCTTGCTTTTGGACTTTGGGGATTGCTGGCAAAGAAAAAGACTTCTACAATTAGCATCCGTTTCCAGCAGGAAGTGGAGGAAACAAAGCAACAGCAAGCTGTGTTTGTTACCCGTAGAAGTATGGGAAGAAAAATGCGTCAGGAATTGGAGAAAAAAACGGATCTAACAGTCGATCTTTTGGATATTTAGGTCTTGCTGAAAAAGTCTTTTGGTGGGGGTAGGCAATAGGGAAAGGGAAAAGGCAATAGGCAATAGTTCGGTGCTTCTTTATTTCTATTCTTTTTACTCGCAAAAAATACCAGGTGCAAGGATTTTAGGTTTAAAATCCTAATTTCCTTGTACTTATTCTCCAATAAAATAGCCCTTATGCATTGATAATATCATGTGCGAATGAACAAGAAGCAGGGGGAAAGGGAGTTCTTTGCAGGGGGAATATTCCCCCTGCTCCCCCTCACCCTGCTCCCCTGCCTCTTCTTGAATTCCCAAAAACCTCTAATAATTCATAATCAATATCTCATTTATTGATTTACGTTTGGCAGTATTGCTATTTATACTCCGATTCGCCTTTACTCTTTCAATCCGATAATCAGAGTATGCATTCTCAAAAAAATTATCTTGTTTATCTTGATTTGCGATGTCTGAATTACTTAAAAGTAACTTGACATTTTGAGCATCAAGTAATTTAAAGAAATTTCTCAGTCTAATTTGCTCGCCATCATCAAATATATGCTGGGAATAAGCAGTAAAGTTCGACGTTTTGCTTATTGGTTTATAGGGTGGATCGAGATAAACAAAAGTGTGGCGATCGATAAAATTTTCACATGCGCTAAAGTCGCCCTGATAAATATAAGTCTTTTGCAAAATTTGAGCAACAGACCTGAGATTATCTGCATTACATATTTTTGGTCTACTATACCTACCTATGGGTACATTGAAATCACCTGTTGAATTAACTCGAAATAATCCATTGAAGCAGGTACGATTGAGGAAAATAATTTGGGCGGTTCTTTCTGTCCATTGTGAATTGGGTTTTTGTAAATCTATTTGATGCCTTAATGCATTGAATTGCCCGCGTACATAGTAAAAATATTTTGTTCTTTCTATATCCGAAAGGGATAAATATTTATTTTCGATTTGCGTTAAATGTAAAATTAATTCTTCTACATCACGTTGAATTGTTTTATAGGCTATTACCAATTCTGGATTGATGTCAGATATAAAAAAATTTTCAATATTATAAGTTTTTGCTAAATATAAAAAAACAGCACCACCCCCCACGAAAGGCTCAACATATGTTTTGATTTTGCCATATTCTAATTCAGCAGGGAAAAAATGGCTCATCTGTCTCAGTAGCTGGGTTTTTCCACCAGCCCATTTTAAAAAAGGTTTTGGCTGCATTTATTTCTCTTCATAACTCACATTTGATGTGAATTTAGTGAGGGATCACAGATCCCCGACTTCTTTAAGAAGTCGGGGATCTAAGCACCCACGACTTGTCAAAATTAATGTGGTGGACTAGTAGTTACGCGAACAACATGGAAAATATAATTTGAAATTCTTATGGTTGTGCTTTTTAATTACTATCAGGCATAGCGAATGACAAATACATCAGAAATACCATTATATAGTTCATTAGTACCATATTTGTATTCACGTTCAATATCTTAATCTGCTATTTCTCAAATGGCAAAGATGGGGAAGTCTTAGGAAAAATTGCCAATTCTGTGTCTGGATCGAAAAAATGAATTTTCTCTGGTGTTAAGGAGAACCATAATTGCTCCCCTAACCGGACTAACTTATCTGGTGGAATTCTCACTTGCAACGTCTGGTTAACAGCTGTGTTCTGGAAGTTAACATCTGTGAGTTTGGCGGCAAGATAGGTGTCGTTACCTAAGTTTTCCACTAATTCTACTTTTAGGGGTAAATTTTTATTGGCAGGTACGCTTAATATTAAGTGTTCTGGACGAATACCCAAAAGAATTTTCCTTCCATCGTACTTTTGCAAGGCACTACCCCAATATTCTGGTAGGGTGAGGCGAAAATCATTATTGGTAATTAACAATGGTGCATGGAATTCCACTGGTATAAAATTCATTGGTGGAGAGCCAATGAACTCCGCCACAAAACGATTGGCAGGGCGGTTATATAGTTCCAATGGAGGGTCTACTTGCTGTAGTTGACCTCCATTGAGAATGGCAATGCGATCGCCCATTGTCATGGCTTCGGTTTGGTCGTGGGTGACGTAGAGGGTGGTTGTACCTAACTGGCGTTGCAATTTGACTATTTGGGCGCGGGTTTCTGTACGCAGCTTGGCATCTAGGTTAGACAGGGGTTCATCCATTAAAAATACTTGGGGATTGCGAGCGATCGCTCTGCCTAATGCCACCCGTTGTCTTTGTCCTCCAGACAGTTGCTTGGGTAAACGATGCAATAGGCGATCGATTTGTAATAATTGAGCTACGGAATTTACCCGCTCGTCCACACTCTTCTCTTTATCCGAAAGATAACGTAGTCCTTTTGGTAGCTTTTTTGTCATACCTACCAACAAGTCTTCTGCCATATGGGAAAAACTACCTGACTGCATATCCCCAGAACCACGGCGACGCAATCCAAAGGCAATGTTATCATACACTGACATATGGGGATAAAGGGCGTAATTTTGAAACACCATAGCAATGTCCCTTTCCTTGGGAGGGAGTCGATTCACTAAGCGCGAGCCCACCCAAATATTACCGCCAGTCATCGGTTCTAATCCTGCAATTAACCGCAGCAAAGTGCTTTTACCACAACCAGAAGGTCCCACCAGCACCATAAATTCACCATCTGCTACGGTCAAATTAATGCGCCGCAAGATGTTAATTTTATCAGTACGGTTTTCCTGTACATCTGAGCTTGGTACTGCTGAAGCAACATCTTCACCTTTACGGGGTGGGAAACTTTTATAAATGTTTTCTAAAACAACCTGCGCCACGAGTAATTTGCCGTTAGATAGTGATTAAGAGTTTAGACCAAAGTTGAGAATTCCACAGCTTTTAACATTAGAATTTAGCAAAAATATCATAGTCATATTTGCGTACATTTCATGGTACAATTGTACTGTTTCTTGCAGAGCTAGACTTTTTTTCAGAGTCAAGGGTGCTTTGGGGATAATTTTATCTTGTCCATTGCCAAATTGCCCTTGACTTTTATTATCAAATATTTAGGGAGTGTGGTGCAAAAACATTGTTGAATGGATCAAAATAATAATTATAAATATTTGTACTATTTGCGTTGGTCTTGTTGTACAAGGAACCATGGGTCAAAAGAAGGATTGTGAAATAGTGTAAATGCGATCGCAAAATCTCTACCTAGTACTTCACCACATTAGTTATGAGGGATCACAGATCCCCGACTTCTTAAAGAAGTCAGGGATCGCTCACACCCCCGACTTCTGTCCTAGGAATTGCTACAATCTGCGGATATTGATTTGTGAAGTCGGGGATCTGTTACCTAACCATCACCAACTAATGTAATGAACTACTAGATGGGGAGTGAATCATAACTGATAACAGGAGAATTAGATGAATAGTTGTATTTTAATGGCAGATATAATTCAAGAACCACAACTACGCTATACTTCAGACAATCTAGAAATTGCGGAAACTTTGGTGCAGTTTCCAGGGATGCGGGAGAGCGATCCTCCAGCGACTTTAAAGGTGATTGGTTGGGGTAGATTGGCAAGAGAACTTCAAGAAAATTATCATCAAGGTGATCGCGTAATTTTGGAAGGGCGCTTGGGTATGCGTACCATTGAGCGTCGAGAAGGCTTTAAGGAAAAAAAGGCAGAGTTAACAATACAAAGAATTCATGGTTTAGGGGCGGGTATGGGTAATTATGTTCCATCTCCAGCAGCCAGTACTCCATCAATCCCCGCACCAGGGAATAGTCCCAACACCAATTCACCTCTACCGATTCCTACACCGATGGGGAATAATCCTCGAACAGCACCCCAGCCAGCACCCCAGCCAGCACCCCAGAGGGATTGGAATCAACCCATACCCACAAGCACAAATGTTGAACCTTCCCCAGCACCATTTGTACCCAAAGATGAACCAGATATGGATGATATCCCTTTTTAAAATTCAGCAATGTCTGAAGTAATAGCAAATCAAATTATTGGCGTTGCCGAATCTGGGTATAAATTTATTTCACGCAGAGGCGCAAAGACGCAGAGAGAGGGATTTATAAGTACATAATTTTTTAGTTTCATACTTCAAATCAGCAACGCTAAATTATTGGATTAATGGTTTGTTTGGATATTCAAAATAGTATCCAAGCAATATTTTTGTTGCGATTTGTAACACTAATGGGAACATATAATGGGAGAAATTGATTTATAGAATACAGACACAGAAGGTGATTCTCTAGGCAAAATCTAAAATGGTATAACTTTGTGATGGGAATTTTCGCAGCCAGAATCAAATAAAGATAAGATTCATCAGCATAAGAAGCTACAATCATTGCAAAAATATGATACTGCGCTAAAATCCTGTTAATTTTAAGTCAAGATGCATACCCGATTCTTATGAGAGAACCTATCCTAGATGTTCGTAATCTACAAGTAGAATTTTCCGGTGATGGTAATAATGTCAAAGCTGTCAATGGTATTTCCTTCCAACTACATCGTGGTGAAACACTAGGTATAGTTGGGGAGTCGGGGAGTGGTAAATCAGTCACATCCCTAGCAGTAATGGGACTGATACAGAGTCCTGGGAAGGTTAGTGGTGGTGAAATTTTGTTTCGTCCCCAGGAAAATGGTCAACCAATAGATTTACGCACATTATCCCCTGAGGAAATACAGTTACACCGGGGCGGCGATATCGCCATGATTTTTCAGGAACCGATGACTTCCTTGAATCCGGTATATACCATTGGCTTTCAGTTAACCGAAGCAATTTTACGCCATCGTAATATTACTGCAGGGGAGGCAAACCAACAAGCGATCGCAGGATTACAGGAGGTAAAACTACTTCCTAGTGATGAATTAATTGCCCAGCAATACATTGATGCTGGTACTTCTCCCCAGGATAAGGGACAATTAGCACGGTTAGTTAATGCCCATAAGGCCGCCATCCTCCAGAGATATCCCCACGAACTTTCTGGGGGACAATTACAACGGGTAATGATTGCTATGGCAATTTCCTGTAATCCTTTACTCTTGATTGCAGATGAACCCACCACTGCTTTAGATGTAACTGTCCAAGCAACAATTATTGATTTAATGCGAGAGCTGCAACAACAACGGGACATGGGAATGATTTTTATTACCCATGACTTGGGGTTAATTGCTGAGGTGGCCGATCAAGTGGCGGTAATGTATAAGGGGAAAATAGTTGAATATGGGGAATCTAGGCAAATTTTTAACAATCCCCAACATCCTTATACCAAGGGTTTAGTTGCTTGTCGTCCCACCTTGGATAGTTTCCCCAAAAAATTGCTCACGGTATCCGATTACATGAATGTGGAGGAGTCGGACACAGGGGAAGCGGTAATCGAAGCCAAGTCACCGGAATCACCAGTGCAGGTGACTCCCGAGGAAGTAAAGCAGCGATTGGCGTACCTAGAGGAACAACCAGCTTTATTGCAGGTAAGGGACTTGAAAGTGGGTTTTCCCATACGGGGGATGTTTGGGGGGACAAAACGCTACCACATGGCTGTAAATGGGGTTTCCTTTGATGTGAAGCAGGGGGAGACTTTAGGATTAGTAGGGGAATCTGGTTGTGGGAAAACTACTACTGGTAGAGCCTTACTACGGTTAATTGAACCCATGGGGGGACAGGTTATTTTTGAAGGGCGAGATATTACCCCTTTAAAGGGAGAACCCTTACAAAAACTGCGGCGAGAGATGCAGATTGTCTTCCAAAATCCTTTTAGTGCGTTGAATCCCCGTCTGAAGGTGGGGGATATCGTTATGGAGCCGTTATTAATTCACTCCATTGGTAAAACCAAAAAGGAGCAGCGAGAAAGGGCTGGTTATCTCCTGGAGCGGGTGGGTTTAAGTGCAGATGCGATGAATCGCTATCCCCACCAATTTTCTGGGGGACAGCGCCAAAGGGTTTGTATTGCTCGTGCTTTGGCGTTGAATCCCAAGTTTATTATTTGTGATGAATCGGTTTCTGCTCTGGATGTGTCTGTACAAGCACAGGTATTGAATTTGCTGAAGGAATTGCAATCAGAATTTGGCCTGACATACATTTTTATTTCCCACGATTTAAGTGTAGTTAAATTTATGAGCGATCGCATTTTGGTGATGAATCGTGGTGAAATTGTGGAGCAAGGGGTAGCTGAGGATATTTACCGCGAACCAAAACAAGAATATACGCAAAAGTTAATTTCTTCTATTCCCACTGGTAGTTCGGAACGGGTGGAGCGACGGAAGAAATTGAGTACTTCTTGACGGTTGATAGTTGATAGTTGACAGTTGACAGTTGACAGTTGACAGATATGGGGTGTGTGACGCTGAGAAAATCTTTGAACATTAGCAATGGGCTTATAGTGTCACGCACCAACTACAGATTGTAACACCCAGTTTTAGTCCTGGTAGGATGGGTAGGGGCACGGCATCTACCATATTTTGATGTATCAAACTATCTTAATGGTGCCGTACCCTTCAATTATAATTATGTGTTGTAAAAATTATTTTAATTTTGGACTTTTGACAAAGAAGAGAGTGTTCGCATAGATAATCCGCGAATAAAATAACCACGTAACTTTTGTACCTCAGAGGTAAATAGGAAAATGAAATACGGATATACAATCATATATGTTTCATCAGTAGAGAAAACATTACAGTTCTATCAAGAAGCTTTTGGATTTGAGATAAATTTTATTCACGAATCCAAAACTTATGGAGAATTAAATACAGGAGGAACAACATTAGCCTTTGCTTCCCATGAACTTGGGGATATGAACCTGAATGGTAATTATATGAAAGCAAATGTCAATCACAAACCTTTTGGTATTGAATTAGCGTTTGTCACAGAAGATGTTCCCGCTGCCTTTGAAAAAGCGGTTGCATCCAGGGCAATACCACTCAAGGAGCCAGAAGAAAAACCCTGGGGTCAAATTGTTGGTTATGTTAGAGCAATAGATGGCTCAATAATTGAACTTTGTACACCAATCAACAAGTAGCTGAGAAATTGGTATTTTAATCGCAATGCTGTTTGAATTAACCAGTCAGCCACAAAGGGATTTTTCGGTAACAAGGAACCATGGGAATAAGTCGCGATCGCATTCTGATAAAATTAGCGTAATCGTTTGCTTCTTAATTTAAAGAAAATCAGATTTCCAAATGTGAATAGCACGTTGTCCTAAAAGCTGCTGACGTGTAGCAACTGTATCTGGATTCCAGTCTTCAGCAGTTATGTTTTTTGTCAGAGTATACACACTTTTTTCATATGTTACTTGCTTAATTTGGTAATTTTTTTGACCAATTTCCCGATTGAAAGATGGTTCTAAAAGCGTCAAATTTCCCAGACGATAAACCATTGTTTCTATCTGGGAATCAGTAAAGTTTTGTTGCCAATCATTAGTTGTGACTTCAGGTAGAATATGTTCTATGGAGAAACTATCCGGATCGATTTGGATACCAGATGCATCTGTCTCTAATTTACAAAGGATATAACGGGCTAATTTACGTTTTTGACCCTTTGTAGTAACAGAAAGTAGGGAAAAGTCCTGTTGAAATTTTTCATCTGGCACATATATGGGACGAAGATAATGAAAAACTTCCCTGGGATTAGTTATACTTCCATTAGTGATGCCAATAGCAACATCATTGTAGTGTAATTCTAGTTCGTTGGGATTTAAGCCACTGACAATAATATGGCGGAAAGATACCACCACTAAAAGTTTTAGTAAACGAGTGAAATCTCCTGGAGAAAATCTTGTATAGGCAGCAAACAAGACGGGGTATACTTGTTTAACTTTAAACAGGTTCAAATCTTTTATATATGGTTGATTATCTGGAATGTCTCGCCAGAATTCATCATTGGGATTACTAAGTGCGATAAATAAACTGCTATAACTTTCAAGTTGATCAAGTAAATCAAAAGCTTGGCTAGCATTGATAACAGATTCACGAACTATTTTAAATAATCTTCCTCTTCGTACTCTTGAATTCTCAAGAGTCAAATAATAACGCAGAAATTCTGGAAACTTCTCCATTTGCACTGTATTGATAATGCGTCTCCATTGACGTTGTGCTTCCTGTAAATCGTCTGGTCCTTGAAAGAGGGAAAATAAGTAATTTTTCAACAAATCAGTGGAAGTTAATTCTAAACCTCTAGCATTCAACGTCTCGAAAACTGTATAAGCATTTAGTTCATCTTCAACAGTAATTTGGATAAATAACAATCTTTGAGCAATGGTATCTGTAAGAAATGTAGCGAGATTTTCTCCATTTTTTATTACTTCTAGCAATTCTGATAATTCACTAGAAAAGTATTCAAAAGCTTTCCACAGAAGTTGATTTGATTTTAATAAAGAACGAACATTTAAGGGTTTTCTCAAATTGACTAAATTACTTTGATAAAAATCATTATTATTGTCGTTGAGAATCAGTTTACTAGAATAACGTAGAGAACGCGGATCTTTATCAGCTAGATAAGTTCGTTTGAGAATTTCTTGTCGATCTGTATTTGCTATAGAATCAATATTCTGTTCCACAAGTTGCTGAATTTTGTCAATTACAGCAATCGCAATTATGCTCAGAGTCGCTAATCTCTGTTGGCCATCTATAATTGTAAATTCTTTTTTACTATTACTAGAACTTTGCAGAACAATAGCACCCATATAATGGCTAACACTGGTGTTATCGTGTAGCATTAGAATATCTTGCCATAAGTCTTCCCAATTATCTTCTTTCCAGGAATAATCTCGCTGAAAAAGTGGGACTCTATAAATTTTGCCATTACCTATTAAGTCTCCAAAACTAGTAGTACGAGTATCTAGGAGGTTAATTCGAGTCATAACATAGGAGAATATAAAAGTATTAGGAATTTACGCAACTGGTATATTGTTTTGTAGGTTTGTGACACACAGAAAGTGTTTGAACGTAAATTGAGATTTGTAGCATCACGCATCAACCACTTATTGTGACACTTGCGTAAATCGGTGACTATTTAAGTCCCTACTTTCTCTTGCACCAACACATAGGGCTGCACAATTAGGGTATCAAATCGCCTGGTGCGATCGCTAAGTTAAAAAGCACCTAAATTAAATATTAAGACGGGCAGGGATGCTCATCCCACAAGAGTTAGAATAATTTAGATTATCTAGTTTAAATGCACAACAGCTTATTCCATTCACCCATTTGTTCTGTGGAAGGTTTAGTCCCCATAGGATGTAGGGGCACGGCATCTACCATCTTTTGATATATCAAACTATCTTAATGGTGCCGTGCCCTTCAATTAGACAGACAATCAAGCCTTAACTACAGCTGGTGTGATGCTGACATTCAATCGCTGTAACATGGCTTCCCGTCCTTGCATGGCCAGGGTATCATCCAATGGTGTCAAGGATATGGGTTGCTCGTATTTTAATCGCAATGCGGTTTGAATTAACCAGTCAGCCACAAAGGGATTTTTCGGTAATAAGGGACCATGGGAATAAGTTGCGATCGCATTCTGATAAAATGCCCCTTCGGTACTATCCTCACCATTATTCCCTAAACCATATACCACCCGTCCCAGTGCTTCCGTCTTCCCTAATTTAGTCCGTCCACCGTGGTTTTCAAACCCAACTAAATAAGGGGTAGCACCACCCAACATTTCTTTTAAATCCTCTGCTAACCGAGAAGCGGTAACTTCTATCACTAAATTACCAATACAACGACGGGTATTTTCACCAGGGTGTACGGATACTAAATCTAAAATTCCCAAGCCTTGAATACGTTGTCCCACACCGGGTTCATAATAATGTCCCAGAAGCTGGGGGGAGCCGCAGGTAAACACCCCAGGAGTGCCATTTTCTAGCTTATCCCTTAATGCATCGGCTTTTGCTCCCTGTAAATCCCGCATGACTATTTCTTGCTGGCGATCCTGTGCGCCACCACCAACAATTACATCTACACCACGGATATCATCAGCAGTAGCATTTTGATCCAAGGGGATAATGTTAACTTTATACCCCCGCCATTGGGTACGCTTTTCTATCACAATAACATTACCGCGATCGCCATAGGTACTCATCAACCGGGGATACAACCAACCAATATTTAATTCCAACTCTTGATTATTCATAAAAATAATTTTTATTTTTTACTTCTTATGTATAGGATAAAATCCGGTCGATATGTAAAATAGGGGGGAAAGTAGCGAAGCTGTCACCAGCCGCCACGCGACGGCTGAAACTCTTGCCTCAAGGTAGTTTCATCAAAATTTTTCCTTTAAGCAGCATCAAGTTCTAAACGCTCATTCATATCCAACACTCACAAATCTCTTTTCTAACGGTTATTTGCTCTAGAGAAATGTCCCAATTTTGGGCGATCGCCTACTCCAAATGACTCATAGGCCCCTGACTTTTCCCGCTATCTTCCTGGGAGAAAAATCCCATTGAATTTGGATACCCTGAAAGCGCGAAGCCTCGTCAACTATTCTCAAGAGCGATCGCTTGTTGTAAAACATTGCCGGTCTTAGAATCCCTGATATTTGGTGGTCCTAGGACTTAGCGGGAAAAGTCAGATAGGCCCAAGGTTCATCTGCTAACCTACAGAATTGATACACCGATTTTTAGGCGATCGCTTAGGGGATTGCAGATCAAGATGCTCCTCCTATTTCTTCTTGAGAAATTTTCATGTATTTTCTGAAAAAATCTTCCATTTCGTAGTATTCTACATACTGTGTTGTGTGCTGGTATATGAACTGTAAATATTGTAAAACCTCTGCCGTGTCGCCAGATAAGTACCAAAAATTTTCCGCAACTTTTCCGAATAGACTCCCAGTGCCAAATCCGAATCGCTGCCCAAGCACTCTTCAATAGCCTCCGCCCCTTGCCAGGCAGTGTATACCGCATTAGCAATCCCATGTGAGGACAAGGGATCAAAAGCAATAGCTGCATCCCCCAAAGCCAACCAGTCCGATCCAGCAATTTCATTGCTACAAATCGAATTGGCAGCCGATACAAGAACTGAAGAGCCAACTTCAGCAGCTAGGAAGGCTTGCAATATCTGTGTTGACGAAAGCAAAGTTGGCCAAAGATGGAACTCCCGCATTTTCAAGCTTTGGGGGCTACCCTTTTCAGCATAAAGTGTCATCACATTAGTCCTTTGATCCAAACTGGATACAATTCCCCATCCACCCTTAAATGCCTCCGTAAATACTCCATGTTTGATTTTAGGGTGTCGGATACGAGGAAGATGACAACTGAAAGCGATCTGTTGGTCATGTACCGTGCTGCCAATTCCTAGTTTCCTCAATAGGGCTTGTTTCCTCCCCGTGGCATCCACAAAAACCCGCCCCCGTAAATCAAAGACTTTTTCTGCTGAATTTACCCGAATACATCGATCCTCTTCCTTCCAATACCAATCCTTGCACTGTACAGTCCTGTGGCTATCCAAGCAGCCCTCCAATTTGCCCAGCAATAACTGTTTGTCCAGTTTCAAACCATAATTATAGGGGTGCTGGAAATAAAAATTGATGTCCTGAATCTGAGAGCTTCCCCATAGTGAATGGTATCCGAAAGTTTTTTCCAGGGCACTTGACTCAAAAACTTCCCGTAGCCCAAGTTGCTGTATCATTGCCAATGCAGAAGGTGGCAGGGTTTCCGCCAGCGCCATGACTTTCTGCTGCATTTCTCTGACTACAAGGAAATGTTCAATCCCCTTTCTTTGCAAAAGCACAGAAAGACACAACCCGGCGATTCCTCTGCCAACAATAATGACATCACTATGGATCGAAGCCATCAATGAATTCCACCTTTTCCGTCGTAGGCTACATAGACGATGTCAGGAATTCCCATCTCTGGACCCACCTCAGACTTTCGACCTGTAACCATACCAACGCTTTTCCATTTATATACCATAGCAATCAACCCATTTTGGTAGCCAGCTTCAGCGTGGTAACCTACAAATCCAGTATCGGCGCTATGAAGCCAGGGCAAGCGGTTAGCGTAAATATATGAGCGGGTTTCCGGAATAAGATTTTGATCCCGGACTTTTTCTAGACTTTCAGCAGTCAATACGGTAACAGGTAAATTTGCTGCCCACCAAGCAGGTACAGGATATTGCATATCAATGAATACAGTCTGACAACTTCCTGCATCCGATTGCCAAGGAATCCCCATCCATTTAGTCAAGTCTCCAGGAGTGGCTTCCCAGAGCCAATGCTTGGGATTCGATGGTTCAAGAGATTCCTGGACATCATAGGCGACCATTTCCAATCCAAAATCATTGTAGAAAATCTCTTCTTTGCGTTCTGGACTGGCAGCATTGATGCGAACTTCCCATAAACCATAAAATCCATGGGAGGCATCTGTGTATTGGCTGACAAATTTATAGATGCGATGGTTTTCCGCATACATCTGATTATGGCGCATAGGCCAGGTAAGCTCTACCCCAGGGTGGAAACCTCCTCCATACAGAGTTTCCAGGACAGCTCTGGTCATCAGTAAGGCACTCTTGGCAGGTTCTTGAGCTGCTTCTTGAAATTGACGTTGGTAAAAACGGCCC
Organism: Calothrix sp. MO_167.B42; assembly: GCA_030065255.1. Classification (GTDB taxonomy): domain Bacteria; phylum Cyanobacteriota; class Cyanobacteriia; order Cyanobacteriales; family Nostocaceae; genus Calothrix_A. Next base: position 21,262 of record JASJCX010000030.1, read on the forward strand.
ATTTCGTCCATATCCTTAAAATTGAAATCGGATGGAGTGGTAAAGTTGCCGTCTTTCCATTGTTTCAATTGTTCGTAGAGAAAAGGAGGTATGGCAAACCATTGGGCTGGACTGCCAGGATAATTAATTCCGTCCCCAGGATAACTTGGGTATTTCAGTGGTTCTGTTCCAGTACCCAACTGCGTGAGGTCTGTCTTTTGGTTGCTAGGAATGACCGGTTCATTGTTATAATCGTAGATAGGATTCCGAAACAGGTCAAAAATTTGTTGGCGAACCTCCGCACATTCTGGGCTTTTAGAATAAATGCAATGAAATTTGTTCTGAGCATAGAGTTTATCGATGACTTCCCGGAAAGAAGGGGCAAGGAAATCACTCGCATTAACCCATTGCATGCGGTAGAGCCGATATAGCAAAGGGAAGACCAGGCTCAGGTCAGGAGTAAATGTCTCGTCTGCTGCCCCTACGATCAGGTCAAAAAGGTTAGAAAGGGGCTGGATTTGGGGAGCGTAATCTGGTGGGGTAGTTGCGATCCAGGCTGCGGATTTAGCATCAGTCAAATCATAGCTTTCTCCCGTCTTTTTGTGGGTGATTTTAGCCGTGATGATCCCATCACAAATATCATCGTACCAATTGGAGTTATCGGCAAAATCAGTATTCAGATCGGAAGGATTTAAAGAGGCAGAAGTGCCGTCTGCTCCATAAAAAATCAGGGTTCCTTCATCGTATTCAACGGTACCCAACTTCACATTCACAGAAGACTTATTCAATTTTGCAGCAATTTTGCTGATTTTTAGTCCGCCACCTGTTGGAGGATGTGGATAAGGGAACATACCGCAAATCTCCTGCCGAGGGGAATCGGAATCAACTGAAATCGGGGGAGGGCTATTGACTAACTCCTTCCGGAAATTTTCTCCTCCAGGTTTGCGCAGAGCTTCATTCAGGACATTGGGGTTGCGGTATGTAGTGCTGGCAGCCGGAGCAATGCGTTCATCGTAAAATTTGCGACTGAGGTTTTGGTGATTTTCTAACTGAACAGAAAGGTCTAAGCAGTTGTTGAAATTGTACCAAAAGGGCTTTTTATTGGCTACTTCTGCAGTCCACTCAATGTCATATTCCGCAGGATCAATCTTCTTGATTGGGTTACCAGCTTCATCACATTGATAAATGTAAAACCGCTGGGCTTGTTTTTTGATCTCCCCTTTATCGGTCAAATATTCATTGTCTGTTTCAAACAGATTAGCCCATGGGATTTCTGGGCTGAAGATGACCTGGTCTTTTTCAGCAGGACCATTTCCCAGGCGTGCAATCCCTATTGAGGGATAAATTCTAAACTTAGGATTTTCGTTCATATACAAATTAATAGCAGTTGGACTTTACGTTACTTCACGAAACAATCTAACGCGGTGTGTAACTTTCTACAAAAATACAACGGCTTATCGCCATAAGGTTGAAAAGGTTATAAATAGGTAAATTTAGTAAGTCAGGAAAAGTTGCACATGGCGTAATCTACAGTAATTGTACTGCTATTAGTAACAGAACTTACGTAGGGTTTGCAGCAAAAAGTGGTTGGTGGAGGCTAGGTGACTCTTGACAGGTGACAGATGACAATTTCAGATAGGGGAGCATCCCAAATATTTAAATTTGTAGTGCGGGCATCTTGCCCGCGTTTGATGTCAAGGGAGCATCTTGCCCGCGTTTGATGTCAAGGGAGCAAGATGCTCCCACTACGACATATTTTTGAAAAATTGGGATGCTCCCTCAGATAGTTGCTAAGTTGGAATTTTCACCCAAAGTGCAAGGTTTTCAAACACTCAACCTCTAAAATGAAAGCACTTTTTTAATTTCAAATCACCTCAAATCCTTTAAGAGCAATGCTTTCATATTTATTCAGCAATCCCTACGTAAAGATACTATATCAGGAGTTTAAAAACTATAACGTTATAGTTTTGAACCCTATATGTATAGTCTTTGGGTAAGTCATGTCAATTGATTCAAGTCAGATTGCTTACCAGAACTAATTGGGTTTGGCGCGACTGAATAAGTAACTGAAGTCTGCTTTTTTACCGTTAAGAAGCGCACCATATTGATGGCAACCAATGCAAGATGAAGCATACTTGGGTTCTACATGATCGCCCTGGATATAAGTTTCCATAGTGGTATTAGCTAGGATTGGCGGAGTTGGACATCCTTGCCAGAACGTCTTTTTTGTTTCAGTATTGTAGTAATTAATGCCTAAGTTTTTCAGAGCTTTACACTCAGATTCATTTTTAGGATCTGTTGGCCACTGAGTGCTGATTAACTCGTAGTTTTCCCATACTGTGCCCGCCAGGAGTTTTTGCCACTGTGAATTCACAGCTTCAGGCAGTATTTTGCCTACACCGTAATGTGGATCGAGATACCGCGTTATTTGGTTTGGCGTGATAACTGGGATTGGAATGTCCCGTGGATTAGTGTTCTTTTTGCATTTGTCACCACTACCACAATCCTTATTGAAGTAACTATAGGTCACTTCTTCATCCACCTGTGGTGCTTGATCCTTCCTCTGAATGGGAGCATTATTCTTATGCTCGAAAGTAGACCAGACCCACTGGGGATTACCTTTCACCTTATGAGCAATATGAAACCCAACTAAACCCACAGGTTTCTGGCAGATTCCGTTATCAGTACCTTTGCAGGTCATGTACACACCGCCATTGGGTTGTGGATAGCCATTGTCAGGATTAACTTTAGTGTCTTTGATGATCGCTCTGGTCGAGAAATATTCGCTCGGCTCATCACTCTCAGTAAGAATTTTCCACGCAGCCTTTAACTCAATAGGGCCTACTGGACCCTCGTTTTCCCCTGGTGGCATATTGATATCATTGGGGTAATTCTTTTGAATTTGACCATTGTAGAGCTCATTATCAATAACAAACTCGAATTCATCCTTGTTAACAAGAATTTCATAACGAGTGAGCTGTCCATTTTGGTCAGTGAGCCACGCATTGGGTACTGCTTGTACTTGACCCTCCAGAAAACCACCTGATTTGGAAGTCATATATAGCTTTTCGCCTCCTGCCAGGGGTGTATTCCAACAGTTATCGGTGCCATTTGGACAGGGATTGGGTTCGTCATTTTGTGGGAAGACACTCTCCCAACCTTTATAGGTCTGCCACACCACTAAGCCTCGCTCTCCTGTTTCACCAAATTCAGCATCTGTATCTGGTACACCGTTTTCATTTTCTGTGGCCGGCCAGCTTAAAGCTACCAAGCTTTGCCAAGAAAAACAGTCGAAGTCTTTCTGAGTAGGTTCTGCACCTCGCAGTTCTACTTCGTGAGGTATATTATATGCATTATTTTCTTTCAAGATGGTTGCATTGGGACAGGCTGGTGTTTGGGCCAATGCTGGCTGGCTTGTTTGGGCCAATGCTGGCTGGCTAAAAGGCAACCAGACTAGGGCAGCCAGCAATAATACAGGTACAAATCGAAATACTTTCACAAAATTTATCCTTCTAGATGATCTAGCATTAACCTGAACTTCCTCCGGAGCATTTGTACTACACAGAACTTAAACCCTTGTCACATAAGAGACCTAGCTCTTAACGTCAGTATGAGTGTACCCATGTATTGACTTGTTTTGTGAGGGATCCGCCCTATAATGAGAGAGGGGCAGAATCAGCCAAAATCCCTACACTATAAGGCTTAGACAGATTTGTACCCAGTAGTACATACGTTTTGTGCTGTAAACTTTAAGCTTAGTCAGGGTTTGATACTCTATAGTACAAATGAATGGGGGGAACTTCAGATTAACAAACTAACAATGGGTTAAGATGCCCCATGTTTGCAATTAACTATCACAGACAGGGAAAAGCAACAGCTTACCTAGCTTTATGCTTCGGGGTAGTCGTTGTCCATCCACTTCTTGTAGAGATCGAGCATTTCTTGAGTCCAGTATGGTGATGGAGGTAATGGCATTCTTTTGCCACGAAATGTAACGCCTTCAAAATCCTCGCCAAGAAGCTTCACATAAATTTCCTTTCCATCTTTCTTGACATCTTCGTATTTTCCCAAGTTCAGTTCGCCGTGAGTAACTTGGAGCATGTGGTTGATATCAATAGGATTGAAGAAACCCCCGATGGGGTACTCCCAAGTGGGATTGTCGATCGTATCAAAAGACATAGGTTCTCCTCTCTAGGTTTTTTACCCTTTTTTTCTTGACTAAAGAAAGACGTTACTCGGTATGATTTTCTGACTCTTCTTTACAAACAGAAATAAATAGCACAACTTCTTGTGTGACTATTACGGGTATGGTATTGTTTGTAACATTTTCTCAGGACTTACACAAGTGTCACAATTAGTGGTTGGTGCGTGACGCTATAAGTATCATTACTACCTTCAAATCTTTTCGCAGCGTTACATACCCTACACGAAAAATATGCCAGTTGCGTAAGTCTTATTTCTTTACAAATTTATCTAATAATTTAGATTTACGCATAAGCAGGAACATCCCCCTTTTCCAAACCAGTTCTTTCCTGACGTTGCTGCCAAAAAGGAGAAACAGGCCATCGTCGTTCCATTTGGTAGAAATAATTGCGCTGAGTCAAATAATTATCAAACCGAGAGGCAATGAGAGATTCGTACTCCTCCAAACCCCTACGTTCTCGCAAATAGGAAGTAATAGCCTTTGCCGCCTCCAGACCATCCCAGAGAGCCTTATAAATACCTTGGGAGGAAATCGGATCGAAAGCGGAAGCTGCATCTCCTACGGCCAACCAGCTATTTCCAGCAGTTCGGTCTAACCGGAATGAAGGTGCAGCACAAACCATTGGCATTCGTGCTTTTGTTTGCGATGCCAAGGAAACTGAAAGGTTCTCGATCGCAGAACAATCAGCCAATTCTTTTGAGACGTGCTTGGTTTCTTTCAGATATGCCAGCCAGTTCTCCATCCGATGCAAACCAGTCTCTTTGATAATTGACGGTTCGCTAGCTACTACCGTTGCCAGCATATTGTTGGGGAGCTTGGCGACATACCACCAGCCATATTCTACTGCCTCTAACAAAGTTAGTTTGGAAAAATGAGAAGAAGGGGGAAGCTGGAAAAAAGCGATCGCGCAAATCAGTCGGTCTAGAAAAAGCTTTCTTGCTCCCAAACTTTTGGCAAAACTGCCTCGTGCTCCCGTTGCATCTACTAAAAAACTCGTTGTGACTGTTCCCGTTTGTTTGTTCTCTCCCACAAGCTGCAATTGGAAGCCTTCGGAAGGGATGCGATCGCAATTGTCAACTCTCGTCCCGCAAAGCACCTCTACCCCTCTTTCCACCGCTTTCTGCGCCAGAAAAGCATTGAAGCGTCTTCGATCCAAATGCCAGCCGTTACCATAAGGATTGCGCAAAAAGTCATTGTACGACAGGGTGTCGCTTCCCCAAGAAGAACAATTACCAAAACAGGTTTCGTGGTTCTCTTGAAGAAAATCCTCCAATATTCCCAGTTTATTCAGAAGAAGACGGGTATCTGGTGGAATGCTCTCGCCGATACGAATCGCTTCATAACAACCCGACTCTACCACCAAGATTTTGGCAATGCCTTGCTGTTTCAGAGCCAAAGCCGTAGCGCAACCACCAGGACCGCCACCGATAATAGCTACATCATATTCCATAGAAAATTTCATTGTTATAGTATCAAAAAATATCCCAAGGATTCCCTGGCAACAGAATCCTTGGGCAATCGACGCTACTCAGATTTGAAGTTGACTGCGGTGGAACCCACTAAGGTTTTTTTACCGATTCAGTCGAACTCGCCGGAATGCCTCCAATTGCTCGACACTAGCCCAACCAGCACGTCGGATTCTTGAGGGCAAAGCTAATCGAGCCTGTTCGGAATCAGCCAATCTATCTCGCAACTTCTCAGCCATTCCGTCTAAGAGAGACTCGACAAAGATTTCTGATGGGATATCATCAATGTCAGAATTCCATTCGCGGAGTTCGATAATCCCCAGTTCGGCAAAATGATCGACCACATATTCCATAGCTTCGATAGTACTATACGATAAAAACGCACGCCACCAGAAATCTCGCGTATAAAAAGCTTTGAGCTTGTCTTCGTCTGTCCCCTCCCCTATGATAATTTGATAATTCTCTTCTGTGAGAACGTGGTTGGGAACATTAGCTGGCCAGAATGTAGGCAAGTAAGGGTCGTATTCGGAATCGTAGCCGGAGCGACAGAAACCCGTATCCGCTTGCCAAGGAATGCCCATCCATCGGGTCAGGTCTCCCGCTCCTTGGGCGTAGAGTGGTCCTCCGGGTCGCAAAACAATCTCCGGAGTCAGCACACTACCGTAATCCTGTTGGGTATTAGCAGTATCTTCAGCGTGGCGCACTCGAAATTGGGCCGAGTAGAGGGTACTGTGACGCATAGGCCAGGTCAGCTCGCAGCCGGGATGAAAAGCATCTGCCAAACAGAAATGGAGAGCTGCTTTGTCCAACATTGCTGGCTGTTCTTGGAGATTGACTTCATCTAGACAGCTTGGTGGAATGAATTCTGGTGAGTAGTCATTTTCAAAATTGCCTTCAACCCACAACCTCATCAACTCCATGCGTACTTTCGATAAAGCCAGATTGTTCGAGGGCGAACTTTCAGGAGCACTGCCAAAACCATCGCCGTAAATCCACGGCCAGGAACTGCCAGTATTACTCTCAGTCTCGGCTGGACGGAAGATGTTAAATGCGATCTGGCGTAGCTCGTGATATCGATCTTCTTGCTCTTTATCAGCCAGTTTATTAAGCAACTCAGGATCGCTAAAATCCATAGGACACCCTTTGCCAAACAGGGTAGCAAAACCTTTATTGACCCACTGTAAATTTGACAGGCGCGACAACACGGGCAAGATATCCTTAGTAAACGATGCCGTTGTCGGCATGGGCATCCAGCCGCATTCTACATAAGTATCGACGAGCAAGTCATAGAGGGTGCGCCAGCCAATGATGCCGGGAGCGTAGTTAGGCGGAGCAACCACTACCCAACTGGACTCAACTGGAATGGATTCAGTGTCAATTGTTACCGTCGCAGTGACTGGTCCGTCTGAAATATCATCGTACCAATTATCGGGATTGACAAACCCAGAAGGATCATTTCCATTGTAAATAGTGTCCTTTGTTGGCGAAGCGGAATTACCAAAACCGCCCAAGACTAATAAACGTCCGTGTTCATCCGTTCTCAACTCGCCCAAATATACTGTAGTTTCATTCACTCCTGTTAGAAATGTACCATTGTCAAAGCGTTGTGGGGCTTCTCCAGATTGGCCCGCAATCGTGCGATGTCCGGGATCGATCGCGAGTTGTTCTCGATCTTCTCCTCTTAAGGAGGGGTTGCGATGCTCGGAAGGTTGGTAGGGCGACTGGGGAATCTTGAGGCTATCGAGAATATCGGGAGCTTCGGGAAGATCGAGGGCAACCACAAATTTATACCACTGGGCTTTGCGATTGGCTAAATGTGCAGTCCAACTGATCGTTGTATTTGCATCAGTGCCCTTGATTTCTTTAACCACTTCACCAGCAGCATTGTAACCATAAATCCGGAATTTAGCCGCTTGACGTTTAATTGCTCCATTCTCATCGCGGTTATTCACGTTCATGAGATCAGGATCGGTGACTTCCGGTCCAATATAATAGCCCTCTTCACTATTTCCCACGCGGGCAATTCCAATTCCAGGATGAATGGCGGCCCGAACAATTTTTGTATCTTCTGGCATCTTTAGTTACTCCTTCAGTTTGAGTAATGTTTTTCTGGCTGATCGTTTTAGTGACTCTGTTATTGTGCTGGCGGCCAAACGGTATCGGGCCGAACGACTTGCGGTTCTCCGATAGGTTCGCCATTGACATTGCGTCGAAGCTCTGCTGAAGCTTGATAGACTACCTTCCGAGCCTCGGCAATGGAACCCACGGGTTTGTGTGCTTTCAGGGTGCGCCATGGGTTAAAGGATAGTGTTTCACCATATTCGGCTTGTCCTCGGGCGGTTATGTCTTGCTGAGGAAGAATCAGTGTAGCAACGTGAATGGGTGGCGATTCTTTTTCACTCCAATGAACGGTTGCCTGATCAAGGGGCATTGTTTCGGGGTTAGTGCGCAACTGAACAAAAAACTTCAGCCGCGCTTCCCCATTTTGCAGTCGCTGAACTAAATCAGTATGCAAATAATTAAGATAGTCGTAATCTGGTTTAGTCCCGGGTGGAATCACTTCTGGCACTAATTTGTACTTGGCAAAATCACTCTCTCCAAAATGAAAAGGTATGGCGCTCCATAGTTCAGTTTCGAGGACAGAAGGCACTTCCTTAGCCATCTTTTCAAGAATTTCTGCTGTTCGAGGATGTTCATCCAACCATTGGTCGCTTTCACCAGTAAAACCGGCTTTCGTAAATTCACACATATCGTTTGCATTATCTACAAAAAAGATATCTATGTTTTGCAAAAGCAAGTCCATGGTAGGAGCATGTTCGTCCGGAGGGAGGATTTTTGTTCCCGGAACGTCAAAAACTTTAATCCCGATACCCACTGTAGTTTTATGATCTAGATATCCATCGGGTATATCACTGGAATAACGAACCCAAACTGGATAGCTTTTTCCAGGTTTACTAAATAGACCAACCTGCAAATCTTCGCGTAGCTCGGGAACAATTTCTAAGCGTCCGTGGGCAACGCCATGTAAGCGCAGAAAAACGGGGCGACGGGCGGGATCTTGGCCGGCTTCAATCCGTCCCATCTGCACCTCGTCAACGAACATCTCTTTGAGGCAATCAATTGGAGCTTCATTACAGGGGGATGTCGCACATACATCTGAGGCTATGGCGGAGGCTGGCTGGCATAAAATTAACATCGATCCCAAGACTATA
>JASJCX010000344.1 GCA_030065255.1 Calothrix sp. MO_167.B42
TAGGACTTACGCAACTGGCATATTTTTTGGCGTAGGGTGCGTGAGATGCGAAAATATTTGAACGTAGCAATAAGACTTATAACCTCACGCACCAAGCACCGATTGTGACAATTGCGTAATACCAATTTCATATGAAGATGCATAGAATAGCGATACCCAAAACTCTTGCTAAACAAGAATTTCAGCTTTGAGTATTTTATGCAGCCTCACAAAGAATTGGTATAAGTCCTGGTAAACATTGTCCAGTTTATGCTAAGAACTTTAACAATGGAAATATTTTTCTGCTCAAAGGAGGTTTAATGAGTCTTAGTCAAGACTTCCTTGAAAAGTTTCTTTTACTGTTGCTCACAGCCAGTTTAAGTGGATTTTTAATTCCTTATGTTCTTAAACAAGTTGATGCACGGAAACTCAGGGAACAGAACATTGAAGAGGAGAGGAAATTCCGAGAAAAAAGAGTATTTGAAGCATATATTGCTAGACAGACAAAGATAATTGAAGCCCAATCCCAACTCTTAGAAAATTTAGCAAAAGAGTTATGGGAGTTTGAATTATTAGCCATTTCTGTCTCATACTATAAGTCTCATAATAAAGAGGAAAAATATAAGACTGCTTGGCAAGAATATGATGATAAAGCCTGGACATACTTTGGAACGATCCGTAGCCAGATAAGCAAAGCTTCGTATCTCTCCTCTAGCGAAACTCATAGAGCACTGATCAACTTGTATAAAAACATATTAATAAAACTAGATTCTGATCTTGTACATTTGGTTGAAAATGATGCCGATATTCTGGAATGGAAAAAACATCATAATTCAGTGCAACAATCGATCGGAGAGACAACGGATCAAGTACTAGATTTACTTGCCAATGAGCTTAGGCTTTCCCAAGAAGTCATAGATAAGTGAATTTGTTTGATAACTATAGGAATTGACACTCCCATCAACAAGTTAACAGGGTGTCGGCAGTTTTCTTTTTGCACTTTGGATAGAATTAGATAGTCTACTCCCATCGTTAAGAACAAATAAAAACATCACATTAACGGTGAAATCCCTTAAACGACAAGGGAGCGAATCGCATCTCGCCATTATCGCCTATTCAAAGCTAAACTTTGTTGATTTATACCAAGGATATTAATCATGGCTGCCAACACCCAAGTATTTGATGCCCAACATTGGGTAAAAACTCGTTCTTCCCTAGATCCCAAACAATCCAATTATCTCATCTGGGCGGGTGGTATTTATGCCTTTATCCCTGGAGAAAAAAGAAAGCTCCTGTTTAAGATGATGGGTATGAGTGTTAGTCGTTGTATTCCTGTCAAAGAAGGAGAATGGGAATTTACTTCCAGGGAATTAACTTACTATCTCGATCCCAGCACTGGTGAAATGTTGCATAAGTGGGAAAATCCCTGGACGGGGGAAACAGTCACCGTGATGCATGTTGCCAATAATCCCGTACAAGGTTTATTCGCAGGTAAATTCCCCGCACAGGTGGATGGGGAAGAAACAACTTTTGCTTTTGATATATTTCCTAATTATCCCAACCCCCTAGCAGACGATCCTAAATTTGCTCCATATAGCCCATCTCCCATTTATCAAGCAGCAGAGTTATTTAAACTCACCGTACCCACAGCAGATTTGTTAAATCCAGAACTGCTAACAGTTTCTCAACTGAGACTAAGTTGGGATAGATTTGGTCAATGGCTTCCTTGGATGAAAATGGGCGATCGCCCCGGCTATATGATTTATAGTGGTTATGGTAGTAAGGTTGATGGTTTTAGTCAGTTACCGGAATTACTCCAAGAACAATTAAATAATCGCGTCCCTTTATATAAGGATGCACCCCATGCTGCTTTAGATGTGGAAGATATGACTTCTTGGCTTTCCTTCAAGCACAACTTTGATGACTACCTAGCAGGTAAAACTTTTCCCCTACCAGCCAAGTCAGAAAATGAGGACGCACTTAGTAGTCAACAGGTGAATGATGGACAGGATGCAGAACAAATAACAGTTGGTATTTCTGTTTAATCGATTAAAAAAGTATGGCATCAATAAGCTATTGTATGAGTCAAAAGATTATGGATGCCTTACCCCTAGTGGTCTATCGCATTAATTTTGCTGGTAACAATAATGACTTGTGGTTCAGGCATCCCTGCCTGAACATTGCACAGCCAAGATGGCTGTGCCACAACTCCTCAAAATTAATGCGATGAACCACTAATAGTCCACCACGTTAATTATGAGGGGTAAAGGAAGAAACCACAGAGGCGCAGAGAGCGCAGAGAAAGAGGAAGAGAGGATAAATCTAGAATTTGGTTCACCCGGCAAAATTAATGTGGTTAAGTACTAATTGATGATTGCTATTTTTACATCAGCATCATTAATGCTCAGATGTTGATTCTTGAGGAACAACTGCTGGAGTTTCTTGTGGTATGGAAGGTTTAATTTCCGGGGATGGTTGGGGAGCAATTCCAGGGTTGATTTGCTCAATGGGTTGATTTTGGAGTTGGGATTCCCCAGGTTCCTCGGATGTGGATTCTTCTTGAGGAACAACTGCTGGAGTTTCTTGCGGTGTGGAAGGGTTAATTTCTGGGGATGGTTGGGGAGCAATTTCAGGGTTAACTTGCTCAATGGGTTGATTTTTAAGTTGGGATTCCCCAGGTTCCTCGGATGTGGATTTTTCTTGGGGGACAACTACTGGAGTTTCTTGTGGTGTGGATTCTTTTTCAGGGACAGTAGTTGGAGTCTCCTCTGGAGAAGGGATAGGAACAGGTGATTTGATTGGTGTTGGTTTGGGTGCTGGAGTTGATGTGACTGTGGGTGTGGGTTCGGGTTGAGGGATTTTAGCAGTGTAAGTAGGATCTACAATTCCTCGCAGTTGTTCTATGGATAGCTCGCCCCTAAAGATTTGAGCTAGAGTATCTTTACTATCAGGATCGTAAGTAATAGTTCTTGTAGTACTGTTGAAAGCATTAATAACCGGATTGCCTTGGCCATCGAGAAATTCTAGTTTTATCCAATTTTTACCAGGTTTAAAGCCTTTGAGGTAAACTGATTGCCAGCGATCGATAACAAAGCTTTCACCATTAATAGTGCAACGAATGCGCCAATCTGCCATAGAGTCTTCAAGGTTGTTCTTGGCTAGTGCGGGCAAAGGAGCATTAGTTAAATAAAAATCCAGTAAGATAGGTTCTGCACCATAACTACCCTGGGGGCGACTATAGGTTAACAGGGGCAAAGATGGATCTGGTTTATTATCCTCAGTTTTGGTAAAAACATGAAACTCAATCTGAGCGTAAGCACCGACATTTTTAAAGCTTTCATACCAAGGACTAGAGGCAAATACCCTCAAGGTATGGGTTCCTGGAACCAAATCTGAGAATGTTAAGGGCTGGTTGAGATCGTAAACATCCACATATGGTTGATTATCTAATATGACCTGTAGGTGTGGGCCTAGATTTAATTGTGAATTCTTAAATATAGGTAAATCCTTAACTTGAAGGCGCACCTCAACATTGTTATCTTGCAATATTTCCCCTGGCTGAGGAGTCACTATATTCACCTGTGGCTCATAGGCTTCCAAGGAGGGACGCAGTTCTTGAATGACTAATGGTGGAGCTACCTCGGAAATTTGCCCGGAAATTTCAGGCCTTGCTGGTAATTTACCAAATACTTCTTGACTGACAGCTTTTTGGGCACAACCTGTCAAGTTAAAAATTATTACCGTAATCATTAGAAACTTGATGAAGAAATATTTCTTCATTCGCAATGATTTCATACTTTTTAACCAATAACTTTTGTAAACAAATCACAACATTATTTTGACCCAATTTTGCGATCGCCAACCATAATTCAGAATATAAAGTATTGTTAAAATCACCTTTTTTTAATGGTATAAATTACCAAAATGAGATATTTGCCACTTTTTATACTTAGAAAATTATAAAAATATAGTAACTATAAACACGTATTATTTGTATAATTACTGATGAAATATTGTCAAATATAGCTTGTTAATTCAAGCAAAAGTGCATATATCACAGAAGAATTTGCTTAGATTTGATGTATAAAAAACAGCATAAATTTTATAAATTGTTTCCCTTTGTAAATTAAATAGAGAAAGTATTGACTTTTTTGCCAGAACTTTAAACTGAAAACGTAGATTGGGTAAATCATTCAGGGTTTTTGAATTATTGTTAAAATGTGTCTAACAATATGGAAGACAAGACCTTATAATTCAACAGAAAGCACTCTCCAGAAAGAGTCTTCATTAGTAACTCTTCTCAAGTTAATATTTGAGAATAGTGCTAATGTTCTATGTGAACCAAGAAGACAACTGGTGGTTTCAATGATTCCTCAATCCTTGTTAAAGAGGAGGGTCTGAATGACGATAAGTCCTCCGGAGCGAGAGGAAAAGAAGGCAAAGGTTGTAGTTGATACTGATCCGGTTCCAACTTCTTTCGAGAAGTGGGCAAAACCAGGACACTTTGACAGAACCCTAGCCAGAGGTCCCAAAACCACCACATGGATTTGGAACCTCCACGCTCTCGCCCACGATTTTGATACACATACCAGCGACCTAGAAGACATATCCCGCAAAATCTTCTCCGCGCACTTTGGTCACTTAGCCATAGTGACCTTGTGGCTGAGCGGGATGATATTCCACGGCGCTAAATTTTCTAACTATGAAGCTTGGTTAAGCGACCCCATGGGAGTAAAACCAAGTGCCCAAGTTGTATGGTCCATTGTTGGCCAAGACATTTTAAACGGGGATGTCGGCGGCGGCTTCCACGGAATTCAAATTACCTCTGGTTTGTTCCAAGTATGGCGGGGTTGGGGTATTACTAGCTCCTTCCAGCTGTACTGTACTGCCATTGGCGGTTTGGTGCTAGCAGGTTTATTCCTGTTTGCAGGCTGGTTCCACTACCACAAAAAAGCTCCCAAACTGGAATGGTTCCAGAACGTGGAGTCTATGCTGAATCACCACTTAGCAGTATTGCTTGGTTGTGGTTCCTTGGGCTGGACCGGTCACTTAATTCACGTATCCGCTCCTGTAAACAAATTATTGGATGCAGGGGTAGCAGCGAAAGACATTCCTCTCCCCCACGAGCTGTTGTTTAATGCTGACAAGATGGCTGAGCTTTATCCTAGCTTTGCTCAGGGTTTAACTCCTTTCTTCACATTGAACTGGGGTGTTTATGCAGACTTCCTCACCTTCAAAGGTGGTCTGAACCCTGTAACAGGCGGCTTGTGGATGACTGACATTGCCCATCACCATTTGGCGATCGCGGTATTGTTCATCGTTGCTGGTCATATGTACCGTACCAACTGGGGTATTGGTCACAGCATCAAAGAAATTCTCGAAAATCATAAAGGTCCCTTCACCGGTGAAGGTCATAAAGGTCTTTATGAAATTCTCACCACCTCTTGGCATGCCCAATTGGCAATTAACTTAGCAATGCTTGGTTCTTTGACCATTATTGTGGCGCACCATATGTACGCGATGCCTCCATATCCGTACTTGGCAACTGATTATGCAACTCAGTTGTGCCTATTCACCCATCATATGTGGATTGGTGGCTTCTTAATTGTTGGTGCAGGTGCTCACGGTGCCATCTTTATGGTGCGGGATTACGATCCTGTGGTTAACCAAAA
>JASJCX010000031.1 GCA_030065255.1 Calothrix sp. MO_167.B42
TAACCGTCATTGCGACCGAAGGGAAGCAATCCCAAAGACCTTGTGATTGCGTCGTTTCACTTCGTTCCACTCGCAATGACATACTATGGGTATGCCCCCGGACATGATATTATTTCCATTCCCACCCCCCGTTTCTCAACCTATTGCCTTTAATAGCTCTTAATCTAACCTTTTTCTTGGAGTAAGAAACTTCCTTGTCTACTTTCCCTCCTTGTCTTCCTTGTCTAACCAACACCCAATTGTAAAAAACCTACCCTTGTGAGGAAGGGGGCAGGGGGAAAAGGGGAAGTACCTATCCCTGCTCCCCCTCACCCTGCTCCCTTGCCTCTTCTTGAACCTGTCTTTTAAGCTAAAATTTGTTTTGCAGTGGTGGCTTTGCGTTTGAGTTGATAGCGTCCGATAATTTCTACGTCTATTTCATATTCTGATGCCATACCCCGACGGTGCAATGCCCTAGAAATTGCTTGCTGGCTGCTATAAATTAGTTCTATTCGCTTTTGAGAAGAGATGCAGCCTGAATGCTTGCGGTGGTAATATAGGGGGCGGTTGAGATGATGCACTTGAGTAGTTTCCGATAACCGCAAGCATAGGTCATAGTCTTGGGCTAGTCCGGATTCCAAATCAATTCCACCTGCTCGTTCAAATACTTCCTTACCCATCAGTCGGAAGTGGAAAGTCATAAAGTCAACTAGCAGCCTATCTGGAGAATATGGAATTTGACAACGGTGTCCTTTACCCAGTATTTGATTGTTTTGATTAATAACTAGATAATCGGTATAAATTAGTCCGATTTGGGGATTGGTTTCTAATATGGCGGCGGTTTCTTCTAGTGCGGTTGCTGCGAGGATATCATCGCTATCTATCCACCCTACGTAGGTTCCAGTTGTAATTGAAAATGCTCCTCGGAGTGCGGGTGTTTGTCCTTGATGTATGGCAGATAATACTGTGACTCGTTGGTCGATTTTGGCGTAGTGGCGGGCAATATCTAGGGAGTCGTCCGTTGAGCCGTCGTCCCAGATGATGAGTTCAAAGTCCTGGCGGGTTTGTTTGAGGACGCTTTCAATGGCGGTAGGGAGGTAGGAGGAGCGATTGTAGACGGGGATGACGATGGATATGGTGGGGGACATTGGGGGTAGAAGGATGTAATACCATCTAATTATATTTACGGTTTTGGGTGTCAGCGAGGATACAATGGATACTCTTTGGGAGTTAGGAAGAGGCAGGGGGGCAGGGAGCAGGGGGCGGGGGGAAAAACAAGATTGGTATACTATTAACACACAAGTCCCTTAGTAGTTGCGGTAGAGTTTCATTACCATTGGCATCCTCTACAAATTCCAGCTGGTTTTAGGCGTTGAACAGGTAAACTGTTTGGTCTTCCATTATGCGGAAAGTGCCATCTGCCAGTCATTCTAGGATAGAAAAATCGCCGCCTGGAGATATACTTGCCACCGTTGATATAATATTGGGCTTTCTCCCAAACTGCTGCACCAACCTTACGTCCCAATATCCTACCGTTGATATCCCCATCCCGGAAGTGAATACCCCCGTAAAGGCGAGAAATGCCAGCTTCGTCCGCAGCACTCGTAAAGGTATCCCAGCAAAGTTTGATTGGATTGCTTGGTGTATTATTTTCAAAGGTGGAGGTGTTGGGTAATTGGGTATGACAAGCACCTAATTCATCGCTATTGGTAAATCGTTTGAGAATCTCTGCACCAGCAGCACTAAAGGTACTGTGTCCGGATACGTATTCGGCAAAGGGAGGGGTAACAAAGGTAATATCTTGGTAGGGGAGCCAGGTTGTACCATCTATCCATTGAGAACCTTTATCTGGACCAGCCCAAGCATAAATTTCTTGTACTTTGGTTTGGGGGTTAGTACGGACTAATGGATGGTCGTTTGGTAGTAAATTATTTGCTGCTAGGTATTGAATGGCTGTGACGGGACGGACGTAATCGTAATGTTCTTTGGCATCCCAAGCTGCAATTCCTGCATCGGATACGGCGTTACCTAGAGTAAAGAAGAGTTTGACGTTATCATCTAGACTTAAATTATCTCTGGTGGAGACGTATTCGGCAATCAAATGCCAGTGACCTGGTGGTAGTATGGTTTGGGGTCCGTCTGCCCAGTATTCTGCAATTACTTTTTGTTTGTCGGTAAGGTCAGCACTGTATTTAATTACTTCCAGGGCTTGGTCTATATAGGATTGAGTGCCGAATGCTGCGGGTGGTGGCGGCAGGTATTGATTTCCTGATTTTAAGGCAAAGGGGGTAACGTCTCCCCATTGGGGTGTGAGAAATTCTTGAATGTTGTTGCCGTTATCTATACTAATTGGTTGCCAGCGATTGGGGTCGGTAATTTGCTCCCAGGTGTTGACTGGTTGGTAGTTGCTGGTGTCAGTGTAATTATTTAATTGGTTGGAACCGTCGGTATATTTATTGTTAAGTAATGTTTTAGCTACTAAGTTACCTATTCCTGGTGGGGTGTTTGTGTTGGTGGATGAAATGGTGGAATCCAACCCTAGCTGCTCCATGAGGTGAGTTAATGCAGGTTCTTGGGTGGGGAATAAGTCTAAGAGGGTGGTGTATGCGGCGTAGCTGATTGCGGTAATTTTGTTTTCTGGGGTGATTTGGGAGGTAGAAACTTGCAGTTTATTGCCTAGCTGTGTGCCGATTGCTACTGGGTCGTAGGCTGCCCAGGCATCGTACATACTAGTATTAACTAAGCCTAAAGCGCGGGATGTGGGAGTGGGACCGATGTTGGTGTTGCTGATGGCTTCTAGGGTTGCTTGGTTCCACAGCAATACTGGATCTTCTGTGTGGAGGGAAAAGTCCATTGCTGGGGAAGGGAGGTGGAAGAGGATGGTGATTGTGAAGGATAGGAGTAGGAGGAGTTTGGTGTTTAGGCTTTTTCGTCCAGGGGACTTTGGCGTTTTCATTGTTGCGGGTTGTTGTGAGGGAACGGCAGCAGCTTGTGGCAGTCAGGAAGAAGCAGGGGGCAGGGAGCAGGGGGCAAGGGGGAAAGGCTGGTACGGAGATTGTACTCCGCCCCAGTTAAGCGACCACAGAAGGGTGAGGTACACCATGTGACCCTTCGCTCTGCTCACAGGAGAAGGGCTTGCTCCCCTGCTCCCTTCCCCTTTCCCCTCTGCCTCTTTGGTGATGTGGTTGCTGGCTGCGCGTTGAAGTTCAGTTTCTGTTGTAATTTATAATACTTTGATTGGCAAGGGGTTGGTTTTGAGGGTTTGTCTACTTTTGCTATCTTGTTTGAGGAGGCTTGCAATGGAGGTAGGGAGGTAGGAGGAGCGATTGTAGACGAGGATGACGATGGATATGGTGGGATGCATTGGGGGTAGAAGGAAGCAGTGCCATCTCATTATATTTACGGTTATGGGTATATAGGGGTGTGTCAGGGAGCGACTTTCTGATTTAGGCATCCAGCTAGTCAAATGTTGGGTTACGACACATTGGAGATTGTGAATAAAATTTACAGATGGTTGTACGTCTTTATACAACCTACGAGGGATTGCGATCGCACTAAAAATAGTCTTGAAAAAGAAGATAATTGCTAGGACTTACGCAACTGGCGTATTTTTCATGTAGGGAGTGTGATGCTGCGAAAAGATTTGAACGTAGTAATGAGACTTGTAGCGTCACGCACTAACAACTAATTGTGACACTTGCGTAAGTCCTGTTTATATCAGGAATATTGTTTACATCCAAACCTGGAATAGGAGGATAGGCTTTTCCTTCACAAACCATTATTATTTATTCCCAGTAGAACAATAATGTAACAATTTATTCACATCTGTAGTGGGGAATACTATGAATATATCCGATTCTACTCCAATTCTTTTACTTCAACTTTTTCACAAACTACTTCAATTACAGTATTACCATAAAAACTAACAATATGTAACATAGGTAATTCATCTATATTGCTAACATCAAACGAATATTGTCTCAAATCGTGTTGAGTAGGTCTTCGATATTCATGAGTAACTTCAATAATATCTATCCAATCTTCATCAGATTTTAAAGAATCTTGTGAAAAGTTAAACATTAGAATATTTTTAAGCATAATTAATAATTTTTGCTCATAATTAGACATTGTAATCTGAAATGTAGAACCAGTATTTTCAAAATTAATTGAATCAGCATAATTGAGAGGAAATTGTGTTAGAAATTGTTTGTTCATACGCCTGAATTATCTACTGTTTCTTTTGGATGTTGTTCGTGTCGAATTTCAAGAGGAATTCGATTGCCTTGTGAGTCTAATCTTTGACCTCTATTTATTCGCGAACCATCTTCCCCGTATATTGGAGCTTCTGTTCGGACGATTCTTCCTGTTGACCAGTGTATATCAACTTTGGAACCATCTGGGTGTTTGAAAGTTTGCCAACTTCCCTTAGTTGGTTGAGGTTTAGTAGGTTGGAACCCATGATTAATAAGGGTTTCCTTCACTCTTGGTTCAGGGAGTCCATCCATGCTAGGAAGATTTGCACCTGCACCAAAACCATTAGCTTCAAAAAATGGAGGGAATAGACACTCAAAATCACCAAGAGGGAAAGTTAAAGTATCAGGAAACCTTACAGGAATACCATCATGAATATTGATATCATTAGGATTAAAATCATGAATACCAAGTCTAAACCCACCACCAACTAATGGATCGGGTAAAAAATCAGGTGTTTTGCCACGATTAATATTATTGGAGTCAAAATCTGGATTGGGAGTAGTATCAAAGAATTTAAAAAGATTTGATATACGTTGGGGAAGCTGTGGTATAACCTCTTGAGCCTGTGGGTTGCTCAGAATTAGAAGTCCACCAGCAGCCAGAAATAACCCACCTCCTACAGTTGCAGTAAGGGCTATTACTGCCTCTCCAGAATAGTCATTAAAATTAGTAGGGGAGTTAAAGACATACCGATATAAATTCCCATCCCCCGCCTCAAAGCCAATGGGGTCTTGACTAATAAACCGTCCGGTAGCAGCATCATAATACCGCGCCCGATAATAATACAGCCCCGTCTCTTCATCAAACTCCCTTCCCGTATAACCAAACCGGAAATCTACCGCAGTATTACTCTCCCCAGTCACCCCACCAAAACTGTCATAGGTAATATGATTAACAACCACCCCAGTAGCATCAACCACATCCCGCACAGTCCCTTGATTATCCGTCAACGCCCACAACACCTCACCTTGGGCATTGATTTAATTCAACTTATTCAGGACTTACGTAAGTGTCACAATTGGTGAGTGGTGCGTGAGCTTACAAGTCTCATTACTACGTTCAAATATTCTCGCAGTGTCACGCACCCTACAGTAAATATATGCCAGTTGCGTAAGTCCTATTATTATTAGAATTTATCAAACATACTGATTTTATCAAATAATGATAATTCATAGCTCATTGTAAATTTATCATCTGGTAAATAGCCAATATCAAGAGGTAAGTTATCAATACTATTACGTAATTTAATAATCCATTCCTCTAAAGCACTATTAGTCAGGAGATGCGGTTTGTAAGAAAAATTTAAGTAAAAACGACCATCTGAAACATTAATAGTTATTTCAGTACATGCTAATCTGCTTTGGATATTTTCTTCTAAAAGTAATCCATTTTTTGTAAGATGAATAGCTTCCGAAATAATTTTTTCTATTTCAGGAAGGTGTGTTGAATCAATAAAAAAGACATTAGAATAAATTTGATTTTCTCCCAAAATGTACTTCTTTTTATCATCTGCATGTTGGAGATTGTAAATATCTTCGGACTTACTCCATGAGGATTTTCTAATACAAAAAGAAGGACAAATATCTAGTTTACTGCTATTATCACTAATATCTTCATTATCAGTATCAGTGGCATATACTCCAATAAATTCAATATTAGAGACAGAATCAAAAAGTAGCCATACTAAAGGTTCAAACCAGAAAGTATTTTCTTGAAATTCAGCACTTATTAATTTGACATCTACCATTTTTGAAATCGCTAAATTTCTCATCAAAGTAGGTGTAAATCTAACTTTTTTTCGTGGTTTATAAATCCCTACATGTCCTCCAAAAGTTTTTTCCCACATTAAGTCTAAATTTTCGGGTGCTTCCATATTATTCTATTCCTTCATCTATATTACCAAGATATTCAGGTTCTGCATTTTTTACATATTTTGGCTTACGAAGTCCCCATAAATTATTATCTCTATCTTTATAAATGTCAAATTCTTTGAGAGGACCTGGGAGATTATCTTTTATCTCATGAGGTTCAATACCTTTTTTCTTTAACCATTTTTCATTTACAAGTTTTAAATCACCTACGGGTGAATCTGGAGGATCAAAATCACCACTACTTGTCAAAAATGGAGGGAATAGGCACTCAAAATCACCAAGAGGGAAAGTTAAAGTATCAGAAAACCTTACAGAAATACCATCATGAATATTGATATCATTAGGATTAAAATCATGAATACCAAGTCTAAATCCACCACCAACTAATGGGTCAGGCAGAAAATCAGGTGTACTTTTATCATTAATATTGTTTGGGTCTAAATCTGGGTTGAGAATATTGTCAAAGAATTTCAAAGGATTTGGTAAACGTCTGGGAAGCTCTTGTATAACCTCTTGAGCCTGTGGGTTGCTCAGAATTAGAAGTCCACCAGCAGCCAGAAATAACCCACCTCCAACGATAGCAACAGGTATTGCAATGTCTCCAGAATAGTCATTAAAATTAGTAGGGGAATTAAAGACATACCGATATAAATTGCCATCCCCCGCCTCAAAGCCAATGGGGTCTTGACTAATAAACCGTCCGGTAGCAGCATCATAATACCGTGCCCGGTAATAATACAGCCCAGTCTCCTCATCAAACTCCCTTCCCGTATAACCAAACCGGAAATCTACCGCAGTATTACTCTCCCCAGTCACCCCACCAAAACTATCATAGGTAATATGATTAACAACCACCCCCGCAGCATCAACCACATCCCGCACAGTCCCTTGGTTATCCGTCAACGCCCACAACACCCCACCTTGGGCATTTTCATCCGCCAACACCTGGTCAATCCCAGCACCATGCAAATAACGGTGAGTTAAATTACCATCACCATCAAAGGTCAGAGCAATATGCTCCCCATCATAGACAAACCTTTCCACCTCAGATATTGCCGCACCATCCCCATCTGGGTCTACTTCCTTAGCAATGCGCCGGTCAAAAACATCGTAAGTATATTCAACAGCCTTAACCACATTGCCCGCAGCATCTTTAACAATAACTTGCGTCAGGCGATTGCGATAATCCCAACTGTACTCAGTTACCTCACCCGTAGCAATCTCAACCCTTTGAGTGCGATTACCCTCGTCATCATAGCTGTAATTATATTTACCATCACTCAACAAGCGATTATCAGCACCAGTATCATAACCATCATTAGTTCTATTACCATTTGCATCGTAGGTGTAGCTTTCATCATCCTGGTAACTGTAATCGCTGCCAACCAGTTGATTAGTAGCATCGTAATTGTAACTGCTACTGCCATCGGGGGATGTAAACTGGGTAATGCGGTTAATCTCATCGTATTCCCAGGTATAATCTGCTAACCCTTCGGCTGCGCTCAGGGTTAAAACTCCATTCCCCCCACTATGGGTTAATTGGGTCAACCTACTACCAGCATCATAGGTGTAGTTACTCTCTGCTACCAGTTGGGTTCCAGCCAAATCCCCATAGCGAGTAATACCTGTCATCTGACTAGCAGCATCATAGGTCATATCCACCCGCTTATCGGCAACCCCATTGCCACTTTGGGTAATTCTCGTCACCCGATTCAGTTCATCGTAAGTAAATTCTTCAATGCCAAACTGCACAGAATTAATGGTATCCGTCACAGTTCTCCCATTACCCACCCCATCGTAGGTGTAATCCAGGACAACATTAGCCACCCCTGGAGTACCGGCATTATCAATCCTAATTAGCTGTCCCGCACCATCGTAAGTATAACCATAACTAGAATCCTGGTCATTGACAGCAGTAAGTTGACTGGCAGCATCGTAAGTATAATTGATACTGTGGATGATATTATCGCTGCCATCGAGCCAATTTTCTGCGGACTGGCGGTTTAAGGCATCATAAGTATAACTGCGGACTCTACCATTGCGGTCTGTGGTGGTAATTAGGTTGCCAAAGCCATCGTATCCATAGCTGCGGGTACTGCCCAGTTGATTTGTTTCTGCAATTAACCTATCTAGCTCGTCATAGGTGTAACTAGTAGTATTGCCCTCGGCATCGGTAACAGATAGTACATTGCCCACAGCATCATAGGTGGTGGTGGTAGTTTGGTTGAGGGCATCCGTTGCTGTAGTTTGCCTATCTAGTGCATCGTAACTGTAGCTGGTTGTTTGTCCCAGGGCATCAATTATGGCAGTGGAGTTGCCATTATTATCGTATTCCCTGGTGGTTGTATGACCCAAGGGGTCAGTGATGGTAATTTGGCGATTTCGTTCGTCATAGGTAAATTGGGTGGTGCGTCCCAACTCATCGGTGATGGCGGTAATATTACCAACGGCATCGTATTCTGTGGTTGCAGTATCCCCTAAAGCATTGGTAACTATATTTTGGCGGTTGAGAACGTCGTAGCTGTAGGTGGTGGTGCGTCCCAGCTCATCAGTAATTGCCGTGAGATTATATGTAGCATCGTAATCGTAGGTAGTGGTGCGATTCAGGGGGTCAACAATACTAGTTTGGCGATTGAGGCCATCGTAGGTATATTGGGTGGTGCGTCCCAATTCGTCGGTGATGGCGGTAATATTACCAACCTCATCGTATTGTGTAGTGGCAGTATTTCCTAAAGCATCGGTGACTGTTGTCAGGCGATGGCGATTGTCGTAGGTGTAGCTGGTTGTATTTCCCAACTCATCAGTCTGGGCAATGGCGTTACCCACTTTGTTATAGGTTGTTGTGGTACTATTGCCCAAGGCATCTGTAACTTCAACTTGCCTTCCCAAATCATCGTACTCGTATTCAGTTTTGTGATTATTAGCATCAACGGTGGCAATTCGCTGGTTGGTAGGGTCATACTCGAATTGAGTGACATTACTATCGGGGTCAATGACGCGAATCAACCTGCCACGGGCATCGTAAACCATGTTGGTGCGATTGCCGTTGCCATCAATGGTTGCAACTAGGTTGTCATCAAAATCGTAACGTTGTTGTTGTGTACTCCCGTCAGCATAAATAGTTTCCACCAAGCGATTGCGGGCATCATAGCGGTATTGAGTTTTCCGTCCCAACTCATCAATAATGAACGCCAAATTACCCGCTTCGTCGTAGCTGTAGAGAGTTTCTTTTCCTTGGGCATTGATAGTTTTCACCAAACGCCCCATACTATCGTATTCACTGCTGCTGACATTACCGCGAGCATCAGTTACAGCAGTTTGATTACCATCTTCATCATAGGTATAACTAGTAACAGGAGATTCCAGAGGTCCACTACCATCTGGGTCAGCTTCAATCACCTGCACCAGCATATTCATGGCATCGTAAACAAACTCAGTCCGGTTACCATTTTCATCAATCACAGCGGTTTGATTGCCAGCAGCATCATACTCAAACTGCTGCACCGCTTCATCCACCGTACCCAGAGCATCAGTTACCCGAACTAATCTACCCAAATCATCATAATCGTAGTCCGTTACCCTACCCAAAGCATCAGTCATCAAATCGACTTGCCCATCAGAGGTATAGGTATAACTAGTAACCACATCATCATCTCCCCCCACTTCACCAACTACCCTAGTAGTGGAGAGCATATTTCCCGTGAGTGGGTCGATTTCGTAGAGCGTGGTTCTACCCAGTTCATCAGTAAAACTGGTAACTTGATTGAAAACCGGGTCGTAAGTATAGCGCTGCTCCCCCGTACCAACCCTAGTTCTCTTTTGAATGGTATTATTCAACCTAACAGAAACATTATTGTTAATGGAGCTGGTAGTGATGAAATCGAGGTCGCCATCATCATCAAAATCATCCACAGCGATAGACTCTGCTCCATTCCCAACTTCAAAAACAAGGCGTTCATCCGAGGCAAAGTTACCAAAACCATCACCCAATAGAACTGAAACCCTATTACCACCAGAGCTTAGTAAGTCAACATTGCCATCCCCATTCACATCTGCTAAAGCTAGGTCATCTAAATGACTGACGCTGTAAGTAGTTGTGGTGCCAAAAGTACCATCCCCATTTCCTAAAAGTATGAGTCCTGGTGTTACCAAATCAAGACGGTTATCAGAGTTGACATCTGATAAAATAACTACCCTAGGACTGCTTCTCACCTGATAGTTAGTTATGCCTGTAAAAACACCATTACCGTCATTCAACAGTATGGATATGGTGTTATTGCCAGTATTAGCAAATGCCAAATCCAGACTACCATCACCATTCACATCTCCCAGTGCAACATCAATAGGATTTTCTCCCACTGCGTAATCAGTTTTAGTACCAAAAGTGCCATCGCCATTCCCCAACAATACCGATACGTTGTTATCATATCTATTTGCAGTTACTATGTCTTGGCTACCATCAGAATTTATATCTCCCAGTACTACAGATATAGGAGTATCCCCGACTGCATAATCAGTTTTGGCACCGAAAGTGCCATCCCCATTCCCCAACAATACCGATACATTGTCGCTAGCAGCATTTGCAGTGACTATATCTGGGTTACCATCTGCATTTACATCCCCTAAAGTCACAGCATAAGGATTATTCCCAAAAGCGTAATTGCTTGTACTAGAAAAAGTACCATCTCCATTACCTAATCCAACTGATACCGTATTGTCACTATAGTTTGCAGTTACAAAGTCAGTTACCCTATCCCCGTTGACATCTCCTATGGCCACCGAAATTGGATGATTTCCGGTACTATAATTAGTGGTAGCAGACTGGGAACTAAAAGTGCCATCCCCGTTATTCCACACCACTGATATAGTATCTTCCCGGGAGTTCGCAGTTAGAATATCAACCTTGCCATCGGAATTCATATCCACTAGCACCGCAGAGCGAGGTTCTCTTGTGGATTCATATTCAATTTCGGTTTGAGCTGCAAAAGTACCATCACCATCATTCAACAATACTGAAACGCTGTTGCCATCCCTATTTGCAGTTACCAGGTCGAGTTTGCCGTCTCCATTTACATCTCCTATTACTATAGACTCAGGTTCTCTTCCAACTGCATAGTCCGTTTTGTTGGCAAAATTACCATTGCCATCGTTCAACAATACAGATACGCTGTCTTCATTGCTATTTGCAGTTACCAGGTCAAGTTGATCATCTTCATTTACGTCTGCCATTGCTATAAATTCAGGATCATCTGGAAGTGCATAGTCCGTTTTGGGGGCAAAATCACCATCACCATTGTTCAAAAATACGGACAGTATATCTTCAGAACCATAACCAAAACCCTGGGCAACAGCCATATCCAGGTCTCCGTCACTATCCAAATCTCCCAAACTCACTAATTTAGCATCACTTTCCACAGACAAGTCAGTGGGAGTACCAAACGAACCTTGTCCGTCTCCTAACAGTATGGATACCCTACCCCTGCCGTCATTAGCAAAGCTGGTGACTGCCAAATCGAGATTACCATCACCATTTACATCTCCTAATGCTACAGATGTAATTTCATTTTCGTCGTCCACAATAAATTTACTGGGACTACTAAAGGAACCCTGCCCGTCTCCCAGTAGTATAGATACATCCTCATAATCGTTGGCAAATGCCAAATCGAGATTACCATCACCATTCACATCCCCCACTGCTACAGATATAGGGCTATGTCCCGCATCAAAGTTAGTAGGCGAACTAAAGGAATCGGGTCCATCTGCCAGCAGTATGGATACATCGCGACTATGGTTGATGACTGCCAAATCCAGCTCTCCATCCCCATTAAAATCTCCCGTCACTATTTGTTGGGGATTATTTCCTGTCTCGTAAATCCGGTCTGGAAATAAGTTAGAGTTGTCTATTGCGCCTCCCGTTTCTTGACTTTGGCGGGAAATTTCATCGGAAATAGTAAGAACATTACCATTTTCATCATAAGTATAATTAGTGACATTACCCCTAGCATTGGTAGATGTTGTCACCAAATTATTCCCATCGCGCTCCACAGATGGTAAAAACCCAGCTCCATCACGGGAAGAAACTTCTTGCCCTGCTTGGTCCAGGAGAGTTTGCACCACATTGCCATTACCATCAACATAGCTAGCTGACGCATCCCCTAGCCCATTAGCAACGGGGGCATTAAAAGGATTAATTGTTTGTTCTGGACGATACAGCCCCTGGGTTTGTACCGCATCTACTTGCACCACCGAACCATCAGGACGAATGGCAGTCTCTACCCTACCAGCAAAGTCATATACATCCTCTCCCCGATTCCCCCGCTTATCAATGGCAGCAGTCATGCGGTGGGAATTATCGTATTCCCAACTACGGCTAGAATTATCTGGGTCAGTAATTTTAACTAAATTACCCCCACCGTCATATGACAATTGCGTAATTCTACCAGCCGGGTCAGTAATTGCAGTTACCCTATTTCCCGTGTAAGTGAATTGAGTTACCAAACCTGCGGGGTCAATTATCTGGGTGAGTTGACCAGCAGTATTATATACATAGCGAGTTTGATTATCATTGGCATCCTCCACCAATTCTAACTGGTTTTGGCCGTTGAATTGGTAAACAGTTTGGTCTTTCATGGTGCGGCGGAAAGTCCCGTCTGCCAGTCGTTCGAGGGTAGAAGAGGTGTCTGCTGGTGGGGCAATATAAGCACCTCCGGGTGTAGTTGGAGCTTGGAATAGGAATTGACTGCCATCACCATCAATTAACAGCACCGAACCGTCATCATTTTCGACTATCTCTTGCCATCCAGACAATTCCCAGCCACTACCAAAGGCACTATTAACTCTATTGACGTTGATTAACTCCCCAGTAGTGGTTGTAGAAGAACCGTTGAAGCTATCGCCGGTAAATATTTGTAACCCCGCGGTTAGTTCATACTCATATCTACCAGAATCCAAGTCACCCATATCCACTTGCAAAGCGGCATCAACTTCCCCACCACTTGCAGGTAGGGACCAGAAATTCTCCCCACCAGATAAACCATATTCTCCCGGAGCAACACCAGGAGCTTCATAGGTAAAATCACCCTGTTTTACCTCTAAGGATGCTACTAGTAGATTGTCAGAATTAGCTGGAACATCATCATAGCCAAAATGTACTATGTGTCTGGGGTCTGCCCGTAAGGAATCATAACGCAACGTCAATCCGCGAGTTGCCCCTAATGATTGATAAGTCACCAGATTGTGAGTTTCCCTTACCCCCCCAGAATGCAGTTCAACTTCTGAGTTAATTGGTTGGGTAACTTCACAATATTCGCAGCTATCATCTATATTACGGGGGTCGTTATTGGGGTCATTGAGTGGGGGAGCTGGGGGTGTAAAGAAGTGCCAGCTACTATTGCGAATCCCCCCCTCTATAGTCTCAATCACCGTACCATCATCGCTGACTCTCCCAGTACCCACCTTGTCAAACAACCCGGTATTGGGATTAATCGACCACAAATCCATCTCCAATCCCGGCGCATAACCAGCGCGGTTGGGCAATGCCAGGGGTGCAGGGGTATTAAACACCATCTCTCCCGGTTGAATGGTAACCACCATATCGGGACGCAAATTTTCTGGTAAGGCGGCAGGGGTTAAGTCCGGGGGTACTTCCGTAATACCCAATCCCCCCGTAAATGGATTCCCCTGTTGGTCATCTAAACTACCTGCTGCAACGAATACTGATGCCCCGGGAATGGTACTGGTGGTAACGGTGGTATCTGTATTGGGGTCAACTGTAACTGCATTTGCCGTATCTAATGCTGGTAAGTAAATGGGACGACTAATTACGTTATTCACCCCTTGATACACTTCATGCTCCAGCACCAAGGGTAATTTCTCGGCAATGAAGGGATAAGCCTCGTCCCCAGTCAATTGCTCGCCCCTAATTTTCAGGGTATCGCTGGGTAATTCTCCGTCAAATTCTAGTTGAAAATAACCATTACTATCCGTGGTGGTTTGCACCCCACCCAATTCAATTACCACTCCCCCTAATGGTGCTTGGTCTGTATTCTGGATAACACCAGAAATACGGGTAGTGGTAATGGGGTCTGGTTCCACAACCAAGGTGACATCTTGGGTAACATCTACACCCCCAGCACTGGCAACTACGGTAAAGTTATAGGTACCCACATCATCGGGGCTGGGGGTGAAAATTAAGGTGCCATCCCCGGTGAGTTCTCCGTTGGGTAGGGGTGTATCGGCATCCAAGGAGAAGGTGATGGGGTCGCCATTGGGATCGGTGGCAATTAAGGGGATTTCCAACCGTTCTCCTGGCATCACCCTCTGGGATGCTATGGGAGCCAGTTGGGGGGGTTGTTCTTCCCCTCCCGTGAGGAATACTGGTTGTAGTTCAAACCGGGTGAGGGATGGGTTATCAAAGACGATTTGCACTGCATCGGAAATGCCTTGGGGATTTAAGCCCCCCGGTGGTATGGCATGGCTCAAATTAATATAAGGAGAACTTCCTGCATGGGTGCCAGAAGAGTTATTTAAGGTTACACCATCGGGTAAATTTGTCAGTACAACTGCTAATTCCCTGCCCAGGGTTGTACTGCCATTGTTGCGTACTTGCAAGTCTGCGGTGTAAGTGCCTGTATTGCTATCCAGTTGGACGTTGGAGAGGAATAATTCTACGTCGTTTGTGGTATCAAAAGTATCTAGATTCAGTGGTTCGCCAATTTCTGCCCGGTAAGTGTCTGTGGGGAATAGGGGATTGGCGACTCCTTCACTGTCAACGGTATTGGTAATATCTGTGATGCGAACGATACTGCCAATATCGCCGTCGTGATTAATTAGTTGGAAGATTAAGGAACCACTGGTTCTATCTGCCAAACTGGTGAGGTCAATTTTCACTCGATTGCCATCGTAGCTTACCAATCCAGGGGTAAATTCGGCGTTATTTTCAGATAGGCTAAATACGGGGGTTCCCGGTTCTCCAGAGTCCAGTAGGGTGTTGTTGGGGTTGGCTGTATCTACCAGATAAACTAATAATCTATCTGCTGATTGGGTATTAGTGTTGGTGGTATCAAATTGGGCATCAATTGTAAATCCTAATTCACGGGTGCCTTGGTTTTGTCCCAGTTCGATTTCCACAGAAGTTTGGGTGACAAAGCTGTTTTGTTCTCCCAAAATAATGCTATCTTCTGTCTTAATGCCCCAGCCATCAATGCCATCCCCGCCAATGGTAAAGTCATCGCTCACTGTGAAGTCAGTGGAGGTTTGGGTGGAGTTCCCAGCAACATCAACTAGGGAGAATATGACATTATGGTTGCCCTGTGTCAAACCTGTTGTGTCTATAGTTTGGTCGAAGTTACCTTGATTATCGATGGCCAGGGGAGATAATTCCTGTCCGTCCAAACTATAACTACTGCTGAATAAACCACTACCATCATCGCTGATGCTACCAATCAATCGGGACTTACTACTGTGATTGCCTCCTGATATGGGTGTATCCAATAGTAGGATAGGATTGCTGGTATCTAAAGTAAAGTTGACCTCAGAACTACTTAATAAATTGCCTTGCAAGTCTGATAATCGCAATTTCAGGCTGTATTCCCCATCTGCTAGGGAGCCATTATTAATCTGGGTTAAAGTTTCTTTGGTTAAAGAAAATGTGCCATCAGTTTGTAGGAGTGCAGAGATATCCACCAGGTTACCATTAAACCCAGCTTGGAGATTTCCCTGGCTGCTAATCCTACCTTGAATCTCTGGATTGCTGGTAATACCGTCAGTTTGACTTGTTCCCGTATCATTGGCCAAACTAGCGGTGATACCTGGTGTCTGTTCCTCAAAGATGTTATTTGTCCGGGCATACTCCAGTAATTGCTGCCCGATGGTGGTTGAATCCCAGGGTTTACCAGGGTTTACTACCTCTGCTAAGGGAGTTGCTTTTCCTGCTGCACCCCTGACATGGAAAATAATATCATTATAATCAGCATCAGAGTTTTGGTCGCGGCGTAAATCCTCCATGGCAAACACCCCGCCATCTGCGGCTCCTGTAGCCAATTGCGTCATTTGAATCCCATTGTCTGGGTTTGCTTGGGCAATGGAAAATAGGGGGCGTTGATTATTATCTATTCCTGGGTTATCAAGGACTTCCTCCATGGTGCCATTGGGCACCATCATGAAGATAAACCTGTCTCCAGGGTTCATGGTAAAGGTTTTAACGTTTAAATAATTACCTTGATTTTTATTGCTTTCTGCCAATTCACCGCCAAATTTGGCTCCCTCGGTTTGGTCGGCAAGTATAATATACCCCAATGTACTGTTGCTCAGGGCACGCCGTGCTGCTTCTTGGATAAATTCAGGGGAACCAGGGGTTAAATTTTCCATTCCTGTGAGGTTGACAACAGCCAATTCACTTTTGTAGCTCCCAGCATCAAACAGAAAATCTATGGTAAACTGCCCGGTATTGTCAACTGTAAAAATACCTGTTTCTTCTAAAGAATATTCTACCGGGATGGTTTCGCCATCTAATTGCAATACATCACTATCATCTTCTGCTTTGAGGATTGCCAGTTGGGACTCATCCAATGGCTGATTCTGCACTAATGCAGCAAAGATTCTGCCTTCATCACCAGGGGAATCGACAGGATTAAGTTGTGAATCAAGGTAATGTCCTATTTCTTCGAGCAAGACATCACCAATGGCTTGAGGATTGGTTAAATTTTGGTTGATGAAGCTATGTGACAAGTAAATTGTACCAGCTCCAAAGGCTCCTTGGGCTCCTAATACTTGGTCAGAAACAATGGTTAATCCAGGTAATGCTTGATGGTTGGTGATATCAGCAATCAGGGATTGAGCGGTTTGTTCTTCCCAACTATCCCCAAAAGCCAGGTGCATTTTGGCAGGAAAATCTGCATCTGTGGAGAATTGCTCCAGGCTTTCAATCACATATTCCTCAGCTAGGGATAGGACATTGCCAATTAAAGGATCTGGAAAAATTCCTGTATCTGGAAGAATGCTGGAACTGTTGAACTCTGATAAGAGGGAAGTTGTGTTTAACCTAGGCTGAAGACTATTATTTTCAAAATTATCCATTCTTCCTTAACTGGGTACCATAATGTCATGAACTGCGGGAAAATCTATTTTTCCAGCCACAGGTGTACTACCTGGGTTGTTATTGTTGCCTGGTATCTAGATTTAAAATAAATTTTTCACAAGAAGTTATCTAAAGATGCATTATCTATTGAAAGATTGTGCACAGACTTATAGCACTACAAAGGCACGTTAAGACATTCTTATAGGCTCAAACCTATGAACAGTAAACTTATAACTCATTACTCATTAATGATTGGTTGATTGGCTTAAGTAGTGTACTGGTTAATTTAGTTGAGATATTTAACCGAGTATTTTCTGAAAACCTCTAAACATACGATATTTTTATAACACGTATAAATGCCAGTAATCTTACGAAAATATACTTAAAATAGTTGTCAATATTTTTTCAGTTGAATGCAATACAGTAACTGTTACCGATGGCTCTGTTTCCGGGTTGACAAATACTTGGTTAACTCTGGTGAGGGGAGAGGTTGATTATTAGCTGTGGGGAGAGCAAAGTATTGGGGGGATATACGTTCGTTTAGTTGTATAGCATTCTCTTTTAGCCCCAATTCTTGGGTTAAAAAAGTCACTAAATCATCCTTTTTGAGATGTCCGGGGTGAATTGGTTCTTGGCTGCGTTGTCCCTTACTACTCAAAGGGATTTCCACCCACAGATCAAAAGAACCTGTTTGAATGAAATCAGACTCGGCATTTGGTATCCAGCTACCATGGAGGACTTTCATTGAGTAAATGCCTTGATGTAGGTAATTCTTGGGGTTTAGAATTAATTTACCTCCATGAGAGTATATAAGATATTTAAAGGTAATGCTAATGTACCAGATACGAGTAAAGCCAGATTAGCCGTGTGGCAATACTCCAGTGAGTCCAGCACTGTAGATGGGTTTCTCGTCGCAGGTGACTGGGGAACCCGAAGGGTTGAGGGGCGTTTTGTTTTTGTCCAGGCATTCATCCCAACACTGAATCAAAGATTACAGTGTGGGATTTCTGCCCGTTCTAGCTAAAAAACCTCATCACTTCCGTATCATAGGGAAGCAAGCCGTGTGAACAGTTCCTTGTAGAAACCTCTTTGTTTCAGCAGATTGGGTGCATCCGGCAGAAACACAATGTCGAGGTGGTCGGTGCTGTTGAGCATCTGATAGAACCACTGACCTGGTGTAAACTGTTCTTGCTGCTCTTCGATTGTTCCACCGACTGGGTGGTTACCGCTTATGCGCGGATACATTTGACTGTACGCGGAAACCAAGCCGTCATTAGACCACCAGTCCGATGAATTGAATCCCTCATAGAAGGGTTGGTCAAACACCTTGCGACCCTGATACATGGCAGGGGCGATCATTAATGGGTTCATTAGCGCCTCGGGAACTTGGAATTTGGTTAGAATCCCAGGGCGGGTCTGCTCAGTAACATAGGTAAAATAGTAGGTATCCGGATAGGTCTGGCAGAACTGGTTTTGCTCAAGGGCTGCTTGAATGGTGAGGCAGTATCCGGCGTTGTCCTTTCCACGAAACATCGGGGAATCTGCAATCCGCTTCACCAGTGACGGTAGAGTTTCCCCCGGCTGGACAGTCAAGCCCCAGTGATCCAGATCGTAATTATAGACGCGATCGAACAGATCTCCAGTTATACCGACTGTGAATTCAATCCACGTAGATAGAACGCCAAAAATCGAGTGCTCGGGCACTAAACCTGTTTGCTCGTCGCAGCCGAAAAAGTAGGTAGAAGTGGAGCCATTGAGCACGGCTGAGATGCCAGAAATAGATTTGACCCAGTTCGCGTTCGACCCCCACCCGAAGTAGTCTGTGGCGAGGAGTTGCTGTAGCATTGTACTTGTCGGTCCCCCCATGCTGTGTCCGACCAAGTGGACTGGATTTTCTTCAGACCATTCTGGGTGGAAAGCGACATCGTTGGAGTAGGTTTTACCAAAACGCTCGTGTCCCATCTCGTTAGCATGGGCTTCGCCATAGTCAACCGTGCCTCCTTTGATCTGAAAAGCCAGCTCACAGGCACGATCATGAGTGCTACTGAGAGGTCCCACGGCTGCTACATATCGGGC
This sequence comes from Calothrix sp. MO_167.B42, assembly GCA_030065255.1. Lineage (GTDB taxonomy): Bacteria > Cyanobacteriota > Cyanobacteriia > Cyanobacteriales > Nostocaceae > Calothrix_A. Next base: position 19,258 of record JASJCX010000031.1, read on the forward strand.
CAGTGGGGATGACACAGTTGGTGCAAAGCCCCAGTAAGGGAAACCGCCGACCTCGGCGGGTCCCCATCCGAATAAACCGTGACATAGTATGACAGGATAATTGTTGGCCATGTTGTTTTACCTCAATTTATTCCTTGCTGTATTAAATTATTCATTAGTCCACTAGTACTGTACGGCGTAAATACGCCTACCGTTTTCAAAGACCGTAAAGGCTTATTTTTCCCAGGGTAGTAATGGTGGGTTTATTTCCGCCAAGCTGTACTAGTTTCCTGATGTATCTCTTTCAAGAAACAGAAATATTTCTTTACATCCATAGGGAATGCGATCGCTTTCCTCGGACGCTTTTGTCACTTTTGGAAAAGAATAATCTAGGATGCTTACAGCATAAGACTTTTACGAAAAATATTAATTCCAAGCATTCTGTTTCAAAATAAACGCTCAAATGCCCGACTTATATACAGAACCTGTTGTGAAACCTTTGCTGGCAATGCTTTATAATCTGCACTACTACTTATGAGCTTTTGGACTGTATAATAATCTTAGATATTGACCATCAAAAATGGAACTTTGTCTGACTAAATAGTTCGCTGCATTATAAAGATTCTTTGCTAAAAAGCATAAATTATCTACTTCCTTGAAATAGGAATGATTTCGATTAATTACGTGCTTTTCAACCAGATGCATAAATGACGATAATACACAAGTACTGATAAATGCATATTACCACTACCCTTTTTGTTCGTCAAAACATTGGATTTATGTCAGCATTTGACTATGTCTGACTATATTTACAGCGAAACTTTGCAATACTCAAATAATACTCAAAAATAGTACAATCTGCGATCACATTCGGTTGCGGGAGGTAAAGTGGGTTTTCTTGCGCTTATAACTAGCAGCCATCGCAGCTAATGTACCAGACACGAGTAAAGCCAGATTAGTAGAAGGTTCTGGCGCAGCAACCCTAACTAGGGTTTTCCTGGTGGCAAATAATGTCAGGTTAGATTGTTTGTCAAAAGTACGCTGTAAAGAGCCTTCAACCACAGCAGTGGCAAACTCGTTTTGACTTTCCTCGTCAAAATCAACAACTCGATCTTCAACTGTGAAAAATACGTTGTCACTCTTGTTACTGCTCAGAGCATCCCCATCACCCGATGTATTTAAGTTACCACCGAGGGTAAAATACTCCAAAGCTCGATCGTCAAAATCATTATTGGTATCCGTAGTTAATAGATTATCTGACAACTCCTCTACATCTTTTTCACTTAAACCCGTGGTATCAAACAACCAAAATCCAACTTCTCCCTGTGATTGAGCATTCTCCGTCCCAGGTTCATCTATTCTCGTCTCCAAGTCTACAAATGCTTCAAAATTAAAAGCAAACTCTTCCCCTTGAGCCACATCGAAGTTACTAACTACTTTGGAATTAGTATTTCCATTCCCCAGATAATCTTTATTCTCACCAAAGGCTTCACTCGTAGCAAAGGTATCTATTTCTATCGGTTCTGGAGGGGTGTTAACCACATTTGTCACAGCAGGACTATTGATTAATTCTACTGGTGCATTTTCATCCTTGGATATGGCATCAATTTCTGCCTCGTTTAAACTATCAATGAAGTCAGATTCAGCAGTTAACCCAGTGATAGTTAATTCAGCTTGGGCAAAAGAAAAAGTAGCAGCTTGACTGGGTGATGCAGCTAATACAGAAGTAGCAACAATGGGAGTCAAGAGCAAAGATAATCTCTTTGATGGTGCTTTTTTCGATTCTCTCAGATAATTTTTCATACTAACCCTCTGTTGAATAATAGTTAAAATATCGATTGTTGTTTTCTTGACTTGTGTATGTGTGTTGGGAGTTAAATACTACTGACTTAGGAACCCTATTGTGCTGATGCAAATTTAACAAAAGTTATAAGAGATAATACCAGCATCATTATGGCTGTTTCCGGAAAACTTGACTATTAAAGATGATTCAGCCTTGTGGGATGGGCATCCTGCCCGTCCTTGTATTATTAGCACTGCAAGAAGTTTTGGGATATTTCTTTGTGAATGAAAACTCTTGAAGAAGGATACACAAAGTGATCCTAAGATAATTTACCTGGTTTATTTATTAAGTTTGTGTAAAATTACGGTAAATCTTACCAAAGAAGGGCAAAGGGCGGCTTTGCTGGAGGCAATCGCTTTATTTCCAATTACATTCCGCTGTTAAGATTCAGGCACATCCAAGACAATGGAAGTATGAATTTACATTTTTCGATATTGTTGAAGAACTATTCTTTGCGCCTTCGTTGCAGGGTAGGGCTTTCCGTAGGATAGACGCACAGGAGCAATGTTTGTTCTAGGCTAAAAATGTAAATTCATCCCGCATTGATGCAACGCCCAATAAAATATATATAATTAACAACATTTTCAAAAGTAATAAGGCGTTGATTCATGACATAAATTATAAAAAAAACAAGTAAAAATGATGAAGAATACCAACAAGCAATATTATGTTATCTGCTGGATCTTCCATACAAAAATCCCCAGAAACCATTGAATCTGCATATATTTCGACCTCATCAGGTAATAGTTTTGATGAAAATCTGCATAGCAACAATCAAAGTTTGCAATCTTCTAGCAGTTCATCACAAGTATTGTCAGATGAACCAGAACTGGAATTAGCGGGAAGTAATCCTAATCCTAATGCTATTTTTAGTAATGCAGCGATTGTTGCAGATTTCAATGGTGATGGCAAAACTGATAAATTCTGGCGTAATAGTACAACGGGAGAAACTGCGATTTGGTTGATGGATGGAGAGAATATTTTATCTGCCGAAAATTTGGCAAATGTTGATTCTAGTTGGACTTACAGTATTGCAGATTTCAATGGTGATGGTAAGACTGATATTTTTTGGCGCAATCAAAATACTGGTGAAAATTTAATTTGGCTGATTAATGGAACAACGGTTTCTTCATCTGTCAGTCTACAAAATATTGATTCTAATTGGACTTACAGTATTACAGATTTCAATGGTGATGGTAAAACCGATATTTTTTGGCGCAATCAAAATACCGGTGAAAATGCTACTTGGTTAATCGATAACACTACTGTTACCACCACTGCTTTTTTATCTCAACAGGACTTAAGTTGGACTGCTAGTGTTGTTGATTTTGATGGTAATGGTAAGAGTGATATATTTTGGCGCAATCAGGCTACGGGTGAGAATAAAGTTTGGTTCATGGACGGTACAGATTTATCAGAGTTTTCCCTATCAAGTTTTGACTCTGGTTGGAATGCTGCTAGTTTCGGTGATTTTGATGGCGATGGCAGGACTGATATTCTCTGGCGCAATAATGAAACAGGGGACAATTCTGTTTGGTTAATGAATGGAATTTTCAATATTAGTGGTTCCCTAGAAACACGAGATTCATCTTGGACACCAAGTATTGGTGATTTCAATGGTGATGGTAAGACTGATATTTTTTGGCATAATCAAGCGACTGGAGAGAATACAGCTTGGATGATGGATGGTACAACAGTTACAACTAGTGCTTTTTTACCAACAAATCAATCATCTTCCCAAGCCAGTATTGGTGATTTTGATGGTGATGGTAAAACAGATGTTTTTTGGCGTAATTATGAGACTGGTGATGGTAGCATTTGGTTAATGGATGGCACTACTGTTGCGGAAACTACTGTACCTCAAGTTTCTCCAGAATGGACTACTTATTAGGTTGACAGTTGACAGTTGATGGTTGATAGTTGATAGTTGATAGTTGATAGTTGACACTTAGGAGTTAAGAGTTAAGAGTTAAGAGTATTAGGGAAACTTACTTATTACTTATTACTTATTACTCATTACTCATTACTCATTACTCATTACTCATCCCCTCACTCCCAGTCTCCCTCTGCTCTTGGTGCGGTACTTCCTTTTAATTTTTCGTACTTGCTTTTGAAAGCCTAAACCTTTTTCTGGATTCACCATAGTGACAAAGTTAGCAAAGCCATCAATCGCGGCGAGGATGTTAGGGGAGTTACCCCATTTTTTCCCTTCCAAACCATCTTTCTCAATTTGATAGAGGGTGGCGCGGAAATTTTTTAAGGTTTTCTGAGAAATATTTAGTTTGTCGTTAACCACAATTCCTGTGACTTCTTGCTGACGAGAATTACGTAGTATTCTCGTTTTTTCATGGTTAATAGTGAAACCTTCATGGGTAACTATTGATTCTGTATTCCTGATAATATTGCATATATGCCTGAGATTATCCCCAGAAGCCGAGAAAGTTAAATCATCAGCATAACGGGTATATGTAAATCCAAATTTATATGCGATCGCATTTAATCTTTTGTCTAATCGACGACACAGTAAATTCGTAATTGCTGGACTGGCTGGAGAACCTTGGGGAAGATGTCTTTCTCCCACAGCCACATAATAATTTTTCCCATCTAGTTCTAATTCTTCTACCTCCGCAGCAGTACATAATAAGCCAAAAACAGTTGCAGCTGCTTCTGAATATCCCCAGGATTGAAACAGCCCTTTGATCCGGGGATAGGAGATGGAGGGGAAAAAGTCTTTCAGGTCAAAGTTAATAATGATATCTGCGCCAACATGGGGGGTAGCATTGGTAACAATAGAACGTTCTGGACAAAAACCATGTGCTGCATGATGAACGGGGATTTTTTCGAGAATATTGGTTAAAATCCATTGTTGTGCTTGTTTTAAATGGGGCATTGGTGCTGATATTAGCCGTTCTCCTCCAGTCTTTTTCGGCATTTTGAAGCGGATGTAGTGGGAAATGGTGGAGGTTTGGCGATGGAAGGCTAAAAACCTCAGTCTACCCACAGTGATTCCCATAGCCTTGGCAATGTCTGCGGTGGTATGATAGGACTGTAGGCCATAACTGGCTAATCTTTCATCATTACCTTGGGTATGGTTTAATCCCCCAGAAACTCCTTCCCCCAAGTAAACTATTTCCTCTTGTTTTCTCTGTTTCCAAGCTGTTGCTCGTTCTAATCGTTCTTTTTCCCGACGTTCTTTAGTTGCTTGTTGTTTGCGTCGTGATTCCTGTAAACGTTCTTTGAGCAGTTGCTTTTGCAGAGCCTTTTCGTTGCGTAAGCGACTGCTTTCTTGGCGTAATTCCTGGATTTCCCGGTGAATCTCTCCCATGCGGCGAATTTCATCTGCTGGATCATCGGGAATTTTCTTTGACTCTGGCCAAAAGCCATAACGGATCATTTCTTCAAGGACAAATTCCTCGATACCAACTTCACGGACGCGATTGTATATTTCTTGGTAGGTACGGCGTTGGTCAGACATGATAGGGTTAGGTAGTTGACAGTTGACAGTTGATAGTTGACAGTTTTTGAGTTGAACAATACTGTCCTAACAAATATGTCCATTGCTATAAAAGCAAGTATGGCAATACAAGTGCTAAGTTACAAGATTTTACTTAGCTAATATGTATGTATTTTGTCCAGTGTATTCCCTATTTTTAAATTTGAATAGATGGGAGTTATCGGTCTTCCATCACACCCGCCTGGGACTATAAGTCCCAGTCTAATAGTAAAAGTCATATAAATATGACTATCCCTCTTTAATCACTATCGCTAAATAAAAATCTAGAACCCTTATTTTTAAAGACTTTTATGAATTTAGGTATAGCTTGGGGAGCCACTGCTTTTATTTTTATCTTTCCAGAGTGACAAAAAAGGGCTATAAAACTAACCATCAAAAATAATTCAAAGGACTCTATTGCTCCACCAACTTAATTCTGAGGGGTATTTCCCAGTCGTCTTGAGACGACTTTAGCTATAAGAGGTGGGGTTTTCAACCCCAGGCGGGTGTGATATAAATCCCTTGCCCATCATAATTAGGACTTTTTCGGTTTACGTAATTGCTTAGAACCAATTGGCCCGAGAATTTTGTTCAAATCCCGCAATTGTTCTCCCGTACCCATACAAATCAAAGTATCTCCCGGCATTAAAATAGTATCCCCATTGGGACCACCAATTAATTTTCCATTCAGGCGACGAATTGCCAATACTAATGCTCCTGTTTGTTGCCGCAGTTGGGCATTATGTAAAGTTTTACCTACAATTGGACAAACAGACGGATCGAGTAAAAATTCTTCCATATATAATTGCCTGTCTGCACCAGAAATAATCCCGTCAACAAAGTCCATAACTTGGGGTCGCAGAGCAGCAGATGCCATTCTTTTACCACCGGTAATATAAGGAGAAATAACCACATCTGCCCCTCCTCGCTGTAACTTTTGCAACGCTTCTTCATTACTTGCCCTAGCGATCGCTCTAATCTGTGGATTAAGTGTTTTCGCTGACAGAACTATGTATAAATTTTCGGCATCAGAGGGTAAGGCAGCCACAATACAGACAGCTTTGGCAACACCCACATGAATTAAGGTTTCATCTAAAGTGGCATCACCTTGGTATATGGTGTAGCCTTCTTGTTGTCCTTGTTGCACACACTCCAGACTAGAATCAATGACAACAAAAGGAACTCCTTCTGCCTCAAATTCCTTCGCAATTTGCCGACCTGTGCGACTAAAGCCGCAGATAATATAGTGTTCTGATAATGATTCCATTAAGCGTCGTTGTTGTTGCAAGCGAATTCCTTCTTGAAAGTATCCCTGGATAATTGCATCAGTAAATCGGTTAACAATATAACCAATGCTTATGACCCCCATTAAAATTAAGGCAATGGTAAATATTCTGCCACGGCTGCCTAGGGGACGGGTTTCACCATAGCCTACGGTTGCCAAGGTAATGATAGTCATATAAGCAGCTTCTGCGGGGGTCCAACCTTCCACCAGGCTGTACCATAAAGTACCAATGAGAAATACACCACCAAGGGCGATTGCCCCTGACATTAATTCTTTCTGGATACGTTGATATTTTTGCTCAAGAGTCGAGTACACAATTAGTTTCTAAGGTGGCACAGTTAGCTAAATTTACTTATTGTAATAATTTTTCTTTTTTCTTTCCTCCCCCTCCAGTCAACTTTCACACATCAAGTCTATTCACAAGGAAACAATAGTTGACGGTTGACGGTTGACAGTTGACAGTTCGGAGTTAAGAGTTAGGAGTTAAGAGTTTTAATTTCTACTGGAGCGAAAAACCCTTCCGGGTTGCGCCACTTGACGGCAGTTGCTTTATGCCGGGGCTCGCGTAGCGTATCCGTAGGATTCACCCCTTCGGGTTGCGCCACTTGCTTTATGCCGGGGAACCCGTCCACCGCAGTGGCTTACCGTCCACCGCTGCGGGCTTACCGTCCACCGCTGCGGGCTTACCGCTACCGCGTCTACACTCCTAATACCATTTCTCCATGAAATTGCACTTAATATAAATTCATGCATCGGATTTAATAAAGCATAACCTTTGCCTTAGGGTAGATACAAAGATGCATTATTAAGTGCATTGTTACAGAGAATTGGTATAACCTCCTCATCCCCTTTCCCCTTTCCCTTTTCCCTATTCCCTACCCAGCCCTAATTTGTGTTTACCCATTGCGATCGCACTTATGGGATCATATTCATAACAGGAGGTGATAAATCAGTGAGAACAGTACACCAATACAGGTTACGCCCAACAAAACAACAAGCGTAAAAAATAGACCGATGGCTGTCTATGTGTTGTGCCCATGGCAGATAGATTCAATTGGTATGAGCAAAATCATTGCCCAAATTAGCTAAAATAAGAAGCTTTAGGAGTCAAGTTGTGAGCAGAAAAACTCTTGTACAACAAACTACCAATTCTCCAGAACCAGGTTCTATTGCCTCTAGCCCATTTAATGCCGATAGTTTTGACCAATCTGTCATGTCCACCTATGGACGCTTTCGGTTAGCATTAGAACGGGGTGCAGGGTGCCGAGTTTGGGATACCCAGGGGAAGGAATATCTTGACTTTGTGGCGGGAATTGCTACTTGTACCCTAGGACATGCCCACCCTGTGATGGTGGAAGCAGTAACGCAGCAAATTCAAAAGCTCCATCATGTTTCTAATTTATACTACATTCGGGAGCAGGGAGAACTAGCACGGTGGTTAGTGGAGCATTCCTGTGGCGATCGCGCTTTTTTCTGTAATTCTGGGGCAGAGGCCAATGAAGGGGCAATTAAATTGGCACGGAAATATGCCCACACGGTGATGGAAATTGACAAACCAATTATTGTCACCGCCAATGCTAGTTTCCACGGCAGAACTTTAGCTACCATTACCGCCACTGGGCAACCGAAGTATCAAAAAAACTTTGACCCTTTGGTTCCTGGTTTTTACTATGTCCCCTATAACGATATTGATGCAATGGAAGATGCCATTAGCGAACTGGATGAGGGTGATTACCGCGTCGCTGCTATTTTGTTGGAACCTTTACAGGGGGAAGGTGGGGTACGCCCGGGAGATGTGGCATATTTCCAAAAACTGCGGGAAATTTGCGATGAAACAGGCATCCTGCTGATATTTGATGAAGTTCAAGTGGGTATGGGACGCACGGGCAAATTATGGGGTTATGAACATCTGGGTGTAGAACCAGACATCTTTACCAGTGCCAAAGGTTTGGGTGGTGGTATCCCTATTGGGGCGTTGTTGTGTAAAAAATTCTGCGATGTTTTCCAACCAGGAGATCATGCCAGTACCTTTGGTGGTAATCCTTTTGCCTGTGGAGTCGCTTTGAGTGTTTGTCAAACCTTGGAACGGGAGAATATTCTGGCAAATGTAGTGGAAAGGGGGGCACAATTACGGGCTGGTTTACACAATATTGCCGCTAAATATCCCCAACACATTACCGAAGTCCGGGGATGGGGTTTAATCAATGGTATGGAATTGTCAGCAGATATACCTCTGAGTGCTGGAGATATTGTCAAAGCAGCTATGGAAGAGGGTTTGCTATTAGTTCCTGCTGGACCAAAGGTTGTCCGCTTTGTGCCACCATTAATTGTTACAGAACAAGAAGTGGAAATTGCTTTGCAAAAACTTGGTAAGGTAGTAGCAAGTGTAACAAAGTAGTGGGTATTTAGATCCCCGACTTCTTTGAGAAGTCGGGGATCTGTCGCCCCCAATGAATGGATTAATCTTGGCTTGTTATATAAAAAGTGGGATGCTCGCTGCTTAATACTGCTTCTATCCAACTGCAATCAAAGATTTGTGCATAAATCCGGTTGCGGACTTTGAGAATTCCTTGTTGCTTGACTACCAAACCCGACAAAAGCAATTCTCTGTTTTCTGGACTGTCAACGGCGACAACTTCTTCTCCTTGCAAAATCCGTCGATATATTTCTAGTAATCGAGTAGATTCTTGCTCCCCTTCCAAAATGCGATCGCGGATGGTTTTTAAATGTTCTGGTTCGTCCTGGGATTCCCAATTATCAATTACCATTTTCTGCACCAAATTTTCAATCCACTCTGCTTCTTGATTGATAGGGATACCATCTGAAGAATTGCGGATAAAATGACAGAGTTTTTGAGTTAAAAAAGGCTGACCACCTGTCCAAGCTAATATTTCTTTCAACAGTACTTGGGGGTTGTTAACTTTTTCTGTAAATCCATTGAGTAAAGGTTGAGCTTCCCGTTCATTAAAGCCCTCCAGTTCAATTGCTCGTCCAATGTTAAAAGGTGTTCTGCGGCGATCGCTAATTAAATTTGCAGGTGTTGCCACCCCAAACAAAGCAAAAGTTAAACGCTGATATTCTGGATTAATAGTACGTTGATTGTAGCAGGAGCGAATCATCGTAAAAAAGTCATTTACTGGAAAGCTTAAGCCTAAAACGCTATCAATTTCATCGAGAAAAATTACTATATTTTCGAGGGAATCATCATCTTTTTTTCCAACTTCAATTAATATAACTTCTTCGATAAATTGACTCAATCGTTGCACAGGGGAAATATCTTTTCTTTCATTCCACCAAGTTTTCAGATTAACTTTTTTCGGTAGACCAAAACTGCGCCATAATTCTACTGCAAATCCCTTGTACCATTGTTCTGGGGTGACATTTTCGCTACCAATACGAGTCATATCAATGGCAGCACAGCTAAATTCTTCATGTTGGAGGTGGTGCATCATCCGCACCATGAGGCTAGACTTACCCATTTGTCGTGCATTCAAGATATAACAAAACTCTCCTTGCTTTAATGCTCTATAGAGATTTCTATCCGCAGAACGCACCACATAGGTTGGGGAATTAATTGATAAACTTCCCCCTACTTGATACTTAAATGTAGAAGGTTGTTCACTACTTCTGAGTAAATCGTTTTCAAAAATTAGTTCTGCTTGGGTTGCTTTGAGAACATCTAAGGTTTGAGATAGTTCTTTGGTGCGCTCTTCTACTCTTTGTTCTAAGTTTTGATATAACCTGGAATTATCAATGGAGATAGCAGCTTGAGCAGATAGTATATTTAAAAGTTCCACCCGTTCTGAGGTAAATGCACCTGTAGTTAAATTATTTTCTAAATAAACAATTCCTCGTAATTGATTTTGATTGAGTAAAGGAATACAGAGTATGGATTTACTTTGTGTCGCAACAATATAAGGATCATTAATAAATTGACCTTCATGGACTGCTTCATTTAAAACAATATATTCTTGAGTACGGATGACATAATTGATAATCGTAGTAGGTAAAATAGGAAGCAAGTTTTCAGGGTCTACAAATTCTATGGGAATTGATTGCAAAATAGTCACTTTATCGCTATCTACTGTTCCTTGGGCTTCAATAACCCAATTACCTTGATGATTTAAAATTAGAAAAACTTTTTGTGCTCCTGCATTTTCAATTATAATTTTCATTAAATTTTGCAGAAGTTTTTCTAACTGAACTTCACCAGAAATTGCTTGAGATGCTTTAATCACGGTGCTTAAATCGAGCATTTCTCCATCAATCCCATTGGTAGATATGGTTGTACTCAGTTCTTTAGATTTGCTTTTATTCGTTACTCTTAATAAATATTGAGGATATTCTTTTTCTAATTGTTTTACTTTGGCTTTTGCTCCCCAAATACTGTAACAATGATGGGCATTTCTCAAATATAGTTTACCTATTTCTTCCCTACCTAATGCTAGATAAAATTCAGCTGCTCGTTCATAAGCTAAGGCTTCTTCATGGATAAATTCAGATTTTTTTGTGCCTTGAATTACTTGCTCATAAAATTCTTGTGCTTGCCAATTTTGCCCTAATATTCTTGCTTTCTCAGCTTCTACTAAATCGTATTTATGTTGAAAATTTTCTGGGCAATGACTAGCCCATAGTTTCATATCTGCTTGATTTTTTTCTACTTGTTCTAGGATTGATGCTTGTTGCTCTACAGTACAATTATAATAATGAGCTAGGCAAGATAGAGAGGAGTAGAGATTATGCTGCGGTGCTGTTAAATATGCACTTGTGCCATTTTTATATTTTTCTGCTTTGGTACTGTTTACAAAAGCACTATCATAATCTTTTAAAAGGTAAAAATAAAGTGT
>JASJCX010000345.1 GCA_030065255.1 Calothrix sp. MO_167.B42
ATGATGGGGATGGAACACAATCGGATTCATTTTGAAACTTCTTCCATGCTGATTCGACAACTTCCCGTAGATAGGGTTGAGCGTCCGGAATCTTGGCAATATGCAGTTTCCCATGGTAGTGTTCCTCGCAATGAAATGATTCGGATTGCAGGTGGGGTAGTTGAACTGGGAAAACCGGAAAATGCTCCTACTTACGGATGGGATAGCGAATACGGGACTCGAAAGGTGGAAGTCAAACCATTTTTGGCGAGTAAGTATCTAATTACCAACGGGGAATTCCTCAAGTTTGTCGAGGGTAATGGCTACGAAAATCGGGACTTCTGGGATGAAGAATCCTGGGGTTGGAAGACACAATCCCACATCAAACACCCCAAATTTTGGATACCCAGCCATGGTGGCTACAAATATCGAGCCATGTTTGATCAAATTGACTTACCCCTTGACTGGCCTGTGGAAGTGAATCACCATGAAGCCATGGCTTACTGCCGGTGGAAAGGTAAGGGAATTCGGTTAATGACTGAAGCAGAGTGGAATGTTGCTGCTGCTAACTGCGAGTCAGAACAAGATTTCAATCTCAATGTCAAGTATGGTTCTCCTAGTCCAGTGGGTAGCTTAGAAAATGCTGAAAGTAACTCCGGACTCTATGACATCCGAGGTAATGTGTGGGAGTGGCTGAGTGATGATTTTACTCCCCTACCAGGATTTAAACCCCATCCGCTTTATGAAGATTATTCTGCCCCCTTTTTTGATACTCAGCATAAAATAATGCTGGGTGGGGCTTGGGCGAGTACAGGAACCTACGCTTCCCCCTCCTGTAGGAATTGGTTCCGGCGCAATTTTTATCAACATACTGGTTTTCGGATTGCTCAAGACAACGATTCACCGTAGGTTGGGTATTTTGAACCAGACATGAAACCCAATGCAAAATATATCTATTTTTTGAAACTCTCCTTATCCTTACAACACTTTGCAGGTAAATGAAGTACAAGGCTACATACAAAAGCTCTTGTGGGATGGGCATCCGGTGCCCGTCTGAATGTACTTCGCCACATACATTCTTCGTCAGGGCACGGCACCAGTAAAATAATTTTATATATTAAAAGATTGACCGATGCCGTGCCCCTACCCATCTGTCCCATTCTTTTTTCAAATAGCATCTGAATGATAAAAAACCGCAGAGGACGCAGAGGACGCAGAGTCAGAGGGAGAGGAAACAAAAATGATATAAACCCTAGAATCCCATGAAAACTTTTCCGATGGAATCACAAGAACAATTTAAAACTAAAGGATACTTTTTAAGGGAAAATTTTCTTTCTCAGCAAGAATGCGAGCATTTTTTAGAATTAATCAAAGAGTATCGCCAGCAATTTTCCATTCCCAAAATTTATCGCCAAGTAAAGCCCATTCCCCTGAGCTACTCTGTAATTAGTGGAAAAGCGGTACAGTCTCACCTACCAGAAATTCAAAAACTATACGAGACAATTAATCAACAGATCAACAATTTAACTAATCAACAGCTTTTTCCCCTAAAAAACATCGAAGTGGGTTGTAACGTTAATATTACCGGCAAAGGAGGTACATATCGCTGGCATTACGATCGCAATGCGGTAACAGCTCTTTTGTACTTGAACGAGGTTGATGGGGGTGAAATCGAATTTTATCCCAACTACAGGATTGTCCTACCAAACGCCAAATTTTCTCGATTTCAGAGTTTCCTCGATCGCTTACTGCAACTTAGCTTGGTTCGTCATGCCTGTGGTCAAAGAATTGTTGTCAAGCCCCAACCAGGGCTACTTCTAATTATGCATGGTAATAAATGCCTTCATAGCGTCGGCCCAGTAACACAAGGGTGCGATCGCATCAATATTGTCATGGCCTACGATCTGCCTAATAGTAATTTTGCCATAGAAGATCAACTTAATACCTATTTATATAGCTCAGAAAACGTTTCCGCCTTAGATCCCAACTACCTCCCATAAATTTTCCCAGAATCAATTTCACTGCCAAAAATCCGTGACTTTGTACCCCAAGTCTGTCAACATTTGCCGTAATAAAGGCAAACTTAACCCAATCACATTACTGTGACAACCTTCTATTTTTTCCACAAATAAACCACCACGCCCTTCCAATGCAAAGCTTCCAGCACACTTGAGAGGTTCGCCAGTGGCAACATAAGCCTCAATTGTGGCTCTACTTATACTTGCAAAGTAAACTCTAGTAACTTGACACTTGACGAAAGTACGTTTTTGTGCAGTGTCAATCAAGACATGACCAGTATATAGATCGCCAAAATGACCTTGCATTTGTTGCCAGCGATCGCATGCTTGTTGTTCATTGGCTGGTTTGCCATAAATGTTACCATCAACGGCCAATACGGAGTCACAACCCATAATTAATCCAGAAGTAAATTCAGGAGCAATGGTTTGTGCTTTATGTTGAGCTAGGGTATTTACCAATTCCTCTGGATTGCTCAGTTGAATTTGAGACTCATCAAAATCACTGGGACGTACAATGGGTTCAATCCCGACCATTTGTAATAAACGTCGCCTAGCTGGAGAAGCTGAAGCAAGGATAAATGGAACCATTTTTATCAGAAAAAATAGCGAAACAAGAAATTATTATCCCGTAGGGGCACGGCACCCACAATATTCTCCCACAACTCATGATTTTAATGTTGCCGTGCCCTTTAACCCCATATAGTTTGTAACAGATCCCCGACTTCACAAATCAATATTCACGGAGCATAGAAATTTCTGGCATAGAAGTCGGGGATCTCAACACCTACACTAGGGATTTTAATAAACCTCAAAAGAATTCACAGAATCTCGAATAATTTTTTTCACCCTACGCCACCGTCTTTCTGCAACCGAGGCATTGAAAGTAAACAGTTTACCCCGACTAGTAGCAATGCTAGCAAGGTCGTGTCTTTTTTTACCGTTAGGAAATTGAATTACATACTCCAATATGTAGTATTTTTTATCCTTGACTTCCTTTTCTTCGGCATTAACCAACTCTGCTGTTCTTCCTGAACCTTCAGGCGCAAGGGCATTTTTTTGCAGCTTATATCCGATTTCTGTGGGTGTACCCAGTTCAACCAAATTTTTACCTTCTGGAACTGGGCTAATTACCACTGAGACATTTTCTGTTGCTTCAATCAAATCATGGAAGACAACATCAGGGCCATTGGCGACTTTTACTTGTAGCCAACCATTGGGATACAAGAATTGGTAACCATCTTGAGTATCTACAAAACTTTTCAATCCAGCCGCAGTAGCCGTCCCAGGGTTAGTCATACTGAAGGTCAAAACTAAAAGTAAAATTAAAGTAATTCGTTTCCACATGGGTCAATTTTCCTTTGGCTGGAAGCAATTTAGATGAATGTTAAATTATTTTTCTATTGTCCCATCATTTGACGTACTCCCTGGGATAAATCCCTAGGGATTCTCAAATTTCATCCCCTAGTCAAAAACTCAGGGGTTTTCACCTACCATTATGTTTTGATAGTTGTCCTGTTAAGTTATCTATTTCCTGTGGTGCTTTGATGCAGTGATAACCGCATCATACTTTGGTCAAATTTTCGGTCAATTTTTTTGTAATACACTATTATGCAACTACCCAATCTTCTTAACAAGCCTCCCTTTTTGCAAAAACTCCAATGGGTTTTTGATCCAGTAGCATATATGGAAAGCTCTGCTCAACAATATCCTGACATATTTACTGCTAAGATAATTGGTTTTGGAGGCACCCTGGTATTTGTCAACCATCCCCAAGCAATTCAGGAAGTTTTGACCAACGATCGCAAAAAATTTACAGCCCCTGGTGAAGACAACAAAATTTTGCAACCCTTAGTAGGGGATTATTCACTTTTCATGCTAGAAGGCAACCGCCACAGGCGACAACGACAGCTAATGATGCCTTCTTTTCATGGAGATAGGATGCGAGCCTACGGCGACCTTATCTGTAATCTTACGGAAAAAGTATTTAGTAAGTTACCACACAATCAGCCCTTCTTGGCTCGTAGTGCTACCCAAGAAATTTCCCAAGAAGTCATATTACAGGTTGTCTTTGGGTTGTATGAAGGGGAACGCTGCCAAAAAATTAAGCATCTCATGGCATTAATGTTAGATATTTTTAGCTCTCCCTTTACTTCTAGCTTTCTATTTTTCCCCTTCTTACAACAGAATTTAGGCACATGGAGTCCTTGGGGCAAGTTTTTGCACCAACGTCAGCAACTTGATGAATTGATCTATGCGGAAATTGCTGAACGTCGGCAAAATCCAGATCCAGATCGTATAGATATCTTGTCTTTGCTCATGTCAGCCACGGATGAAAACGGTGAAGCAATGACAGATCAAGAATTGCGAGATGAGCTAATAACATTGCTGTTGGCGGGATATGAAACTACAGCAACAGCAATGGCTTGGGGATTTTATTGGCTTCACAAACAGCCAGAAGTCCTGCAAAAGCTGCTGCAAGAGCTAGATGTGATGGGTGATAATCCAGATCCCATGGATATTTTCCGGCTACCTTATCTGACTGCCGTTTGTAATGAAAGTCTGCGGATTAATCCTGTGGGAATGTTGACTTTTCCCAGATTAGTCCAAGAACCAGTGGAACTTCTGGGACATAAATTAGAACCCGGTACAGAAGTGCTAGGATGCATTTATCTTTTACATCAGCGTGAAGATATATACCCTCAACATCGGCAATTTCAACCAGAACGCTTTTTAGATAGGCAATTTTCTCCCTATGAATTTATGCCTTTTGGTGGTGGTGTACGTCGCTGTATGGGAGAAGCTTTAGCTTTATTTGAAATGAAACTGGTATTGGCAACAATTGTGTCACGATATCAATTAGCTTTGGTCGATCATCAGCCAGAAGTACCACAGCGTCGAGGTGTTACCCTTGCACCAGCTAGAGGAGTAAAAATAGTAATTACAGGGCAGCGTCAGCGCCAACAATCTCAAATGGCATTAGCAGGTAATTTGTAATACCTGGTATGGTGAAAGTAAAAGCTAATAACTTGCAGCAATCTCGTTTAGCCCACATTCCCACCTTGAAATAAATTTCAAGGCTAATAAACAAAGTCCACTTAAGTAGACTAGTACTCCACCACGTTAATTATCAGGGGTAGAGGATAAAACCGCAGAGGCGCAGAGGGCGCAGAGGAGGAGGAAGAGAGGACAGGTATAGAATTTGATTTACCCGGCAGAATTAAGTTGGTGGAGCACTAGTACTCTGGCAAGGCAACTTTGATGGGTGAAGAAATTAACCGCATTAGCGAAGCCATGCCCGAAGGGCTTTAGGCGCAAAGAGCGCAAAGTTAGAGAAGGAGAG
>JASJCX010000032.1 GCA_030065255.1 Calothrix sp. MO_167.B42
GAAGGAACAATTTTAACTAAGGGTTCTTTTTTACAAGCAGACGTAAGTGGTGTAAACTTTACCCAAGCCTTTGCCGATCGCGTTACTTTTGATGAAAGTAATCTGACTAATGCTATTTTTACGGATGCCCTCCTGAGTGGTAGTACTTTCTATCGTGCCAATATTGAGGGTGCAGACTTTTCTGATGCTTTACTAGATCGTTACCAAATAAAGTTAATGTGCGAACGGGCATCAGGGGTAAATCCTGTAACTGGAGTTTCTACCCGTGTGAGTTTGGGTTGTCCAGAAAGTAATTAATAATTCTTAATTTTTTATGCCCATCGTGTGTGATGAGACAAAAGGGTTGGCTCGAATTTTCTAGGATCGAACTTGCACACCTAAGAAAAATGAGAGTTGCCATGGAGAAACATCCAAAAGCCTGGACAGCATGGGGCAATTTATTTCGGCGGAAAGTGATTGTAGGCAGCTTAGAGCGTTTCCAAGATTTTATCGTCATCTCCCTATGTATTGGCTTATTCTGTGTTATGCTCATACGCTTGGGAGAGATGTTTTTATCTTTCCTACAACCCTTAGATTTGCGACAAATTACCTCTGACATTCTATTTATCCTCATTTTAGTAGAATTATTCCGTTTACTCATCGATTACCTACAAGAACAAAAGATTTCTGTGGGAGCTGCGGTGGAAATCACAATTGTTTCAACCTTACGGGAAATAATTTTGCGAGGTGTACTCGAAATATCACGGGATCAAATTTTTGGTGTTTCGGTGTTTCTGATAGTTTTAGGAGGACTATTATTAATTTTGCCTTGGATATCCCACATATTCGCATCAGTCAATATTGCACATATAGAAGGTAAACAAAACCCACAGGAGTGAACAAAATAGATACAAGGAAATTTAACACCTCGACTCCACTTGATGTTAAATTTCTCCGTTAATTTACGGTGTTAATTGTTAAAAAAGAAATTCAAAAGTACCTAACCCGCGCATCAAATCCTTGGGAACGAAGCATTTTTGATAACCTTTCTGCATCCGAGCGATCGCGGTAACTACCCGCATTCACATAAGCACCTAATGGAGAATCATCTTGAAAGGCTTGGGGTACTAACTGACGTATTTTGTTCAAAGTATCATTATCCCCTAGGGGTACTACTACCACATAGCGATTTTGGGAATTACGACTCAAACCCAAAGCTTGGAAAGTACGTGCATCAACAAATCCCGTGGGATTAAGCCCAGAGGAACGCTGGAATTGAGTAACTGCTGCACTAGTCACTTGACCATAATAACCAGTAGGATTACTGCTAAAAAATCCTCTTTGCTGTAAACTTTGTTGCACTGCTGTGACTCGCTGGCTATTTTCTCCGAAGCAAATATCACCTCTAGCTGGGATACAACCAGGGTAAAGCTTATCTAGGGCTTGAGATATAGCCCCTATGGTTGGGGCATCAGCAACACCATTAGGAATCAGTTGATTATCTCGTTGGAAACGTGCAACTGCATCCCTGGTCGCATTGCCAAATACACCAGTAGGATTAACATTAAAGTAACGTAATTCTCGTAAAGCCCTTTGTAATTCTACTACCCTAGTACCAACGTCACCTGGATTGAGAGTATTGGCAACAGTATCTGTTCTGCCATTTTCTATATTTCCTGGTGTGGGGAGTACAGGGGGAATGTTAGGGTTGGGGTTAAAGCCAACGCTTATTTGTCTTTGTATTGCCGTTTGAGTGCGTCTACCCACAATCCCATCAGCAACTAACCCTTGGGATTGTTGGAATTCCATTACTGCTGCTGTGGTCTCATTTTGGAAATTACCAGTAATCACCCCACGGTAAAAGCCTAAGCGTTGTAAGTTTTGCTGCAATTGAATCACACGATCTCCACTACTACCTACTTGTAGCAAATTACTGGAGTTACTTCTTCGTTGAGTTCTACGTGATACATTCCTTGGACATCTACCCTGTAGTGCCCGTTGGGTTCGCGGTCCTACCACACCGATTGCATTAATTCCCCTGGCTTGCTGAAAATTTCGCACAGAAGCTTCGGTTTTAGGACCAAAATTCCCTGTGATGTTACCCTTAAAATAACCTAATTTTCTCAAACAACTTTGAATATACTTGACTTGTGCACCTGATTGCCCCCGTCTAATCTGAGCAACGGCAGCTTGCCACGGTACGGCTGAGACTATTATAGCTATGATTACCGTTCCTAAGGGTATGACTAGTTTCGTAGTTTTCTGCCCATTGCTCATGGCATCCAACTGCAAATCACCCCCTAAAGGCATAGTTTTAATTTCGTTGAATTCAGTAGAAACAGAAGTTAGATTATGTTCTTCCATAGTTTTCATGATATCCCCATATATTCGTAACCTGACCAACGAGTAAAGGGAATCGCTATCATATCATGTTGACTTAAACACGTATTATAAAGTTTAGCTATAAATATAGTCAGATATATCCAAATATTTACATATACAAAAGGTTTTGACGAAATAAAAGGGTAGTGGTAGGATACCTTCATCAGTACTTGTGTATTATCGTCAGTTATGCATCTGGTTGAAAAGCACGTAATTAATCGAAATCATTCCTATTTCAAGGAAATAGATAATTTATGCTTTTTAGCAAAAAATCTTTATAATGCTGCCAACTATTTAGTCAGGCAAAGCTTCATTTTTGATGGTCAATGTTATATTTGACTATAAAATTTACAACTATCAATCTCTACTTACTGGTTAATAATTGGTATAATTTTTCCCAAGTAATAGCGATCACATTTGTATCTAACCTGATTGTTGACGAAAATTAGAAAACACAAACTACTTTGTATTAAGTATAGCTATAAGTTTCTGAAATAGAGAGGCTCGTAGTTAGCCCAGTAAGGTTAAAACCTTACAAAGCTTGAGTAGATTTGTCTACAAAATTAGTAACTATTAACACATACTTGCAACTATAGCCATAGCCAGGGAAGTTAGGACGTACACTTTAATATTTTCCCTTTGCTTAAATTTTAATGTCCTAATCGAAATGGCTACAGCTATAATTTATACTGGCACGAGAAAAACTAGACAAAAAATAAGATATGTCTAGTTATAGGTAGATTTTATCAAACTGTTTCAAACCCCTTACTAATCCTCCTTTTCTCCTTTGCTTTTTTGCAAAAATTAGGATGCCACTTTGACTGAGTTATTAACCAGTCTTCCATCTTCCATATGTACAATGCGATCGGCAATGTCTAAAATCCGATTATCGTGAGTGACTAATAAAATAGTGCTTCCTTGCTCTTTAGCTAATTTTTGCATCAAAGTAACTACATCTCGACCAGATTTCTTATCTAAAGCTGCTGTAGGTTCATCAGCTAAGACTATAGAAGGATTGGAGACTAAAGCACGAGCAATTGCGACCCTTTGTTTTTGACCACCAGAAAGTTTTGCAGGATAGTAATTAATGCGCTCGCCCAAACCAACTTCTTTTAAAATGGCGCTAGAGCGTTCAACCATTTCTTCTTTAGAAAATTTACCTTGTACTTCTAAACCCATCTGCACGTTTTGCAAGGCAGTTAAGCTTCTATGCAGGTTATGACCTTGAAAAATGTAACCGTTATTTCGTCTGGCTTGTACTAAATCGTCGTCCGTTGCACCATTGAGATTTTTCCCTAGTACATACATATCGCCCTCCTGAACCGAGCGCAAACCAGACACTAAAGTTAGTAGAGTCGTTTTACCCGAGCCAGAAGGACCATTCATCAGTACAATCTCACCTGGAGCAATTTCTAAATTAATATCGAATAGTACTTGTTTGCGGAGTTCCCCCTGACCGAAATAGTGGTTGAGATGGTGAATCGAAATAACTGGTTCTATACTTTGAGGATGTTGCATTTTTTCTATTCTTTCCCTAGAAAATATCTGCTGGATCCGCTGACTTAAGTTTGCGAGCGGTGATAGCACCAGAGAGAATGCACATCACCAAAGTCATTACAAACACTAGCATTCCCCGTGACAAGGTTAGATAAATAGGCAAAGCGGTACGAATCCGCAATACATGGTATAGTCCCAAAGAAACGGCTACACCGGGAATAAAGCCACATACTGCTAAGATAAGTGCTTCTTCAAAAACGATGCCTAGTAAATAAGAATGGCGATAACCCATCGCTTTAAAAGTAGCATATTCCGCCATGTGATCGTTAACGTCAGTGGAAAGAATTTGATAGACGAGGACAAGACCTACAATAAAGCCAATAACCACACCTAAACCGAAGGTAACACCTATAGGTCTGGTTTGTGCCCAAAAAGCATGTTCAAAGGCAATAAATTCTTCTTTGGTCATCGCGCGAACGTCTTCTAATTTGGCAAAATAATTATTCAGAGCGTCCCTAACTTGGATAATATCAGCATCAGGCTGTAGCCGAATTAAGCCAAGACTAACTGTCGAAGGCTCACTTCTGGGAAACAAGCGCATAAAATTATCCTGGTTAGTGATCATGGTGGCATCAGCCCCAAAAGAAGCGCCAAGTGAAAATAAGCCGCCGATAGTAATAGTGCGTCTTCTTATTTCCGTGGTTACAGTTTTTCCCTCCTCGTATGCTGCGATCGCTTTCTGGTATTCTCCTCTAGAGAAGCGATCGAATAGAACGGTATCTGCTAAATTAATCTTATCTAAATTGCGGTTAACTTCTGGTAAGTCAAAAGGGGGACGGTTAGCATTTATGCCAATTGCCATTATAGAAGTTTTTTGGCGAGTTTGAGGGTTTTTCCACCTCACTGAATTGATATAGAGAGCGTCAGCAGAAGCAACTCCGGGTACATCCATTGCCTGGTACAATCGCCGTCGGGAAAAAGTATTTATGTCTGTCCAGTTGAGTGCTTGGGGATTCATCAACACGAGGTCAGCTCGCAAACTTTTATGCAACAGGACACTACTATCGGTGAGAGCATAAAAAAACCCTAGTTGCAGAAACACAAGTATGTCAGCAAAAGCAATTCCTGATATGGCACTTATTAACCGTCCTTTATCATGCTTAAGCTGAAGCAATCCCAGAGGTGTTCGACTTCGTAGTATTTTGATTAATGACATTTCAGAAAAATTAATACAAATAAAAATTTAAGTTGCGATAGATACGCTAAAATCAAGTGGAGTGGTTTTTGGTCGTCCTGAGCTGTTTATTTTTGTAACGTTATCCGTCCTCTTCACAGAGTAATTGTCACCTTGACTAAAAGATTAGTTAACCCCTGTACTTTCTGACTGGATTCCTTATCCAAGAGCACTTTTACCTCAACTACTTTGGCATCAATATTGGATGCGGGGTCGGTATTTATTACTTCCTGTCGCTGCACCTCCAAACCAATTTTTTCTACAGTACCCTGCAATTCGCCAGAAAAACTATTACTGGTTACTTTGACCTGCTGTCCTACTTTAACTTTGCCGATATCACTTTCATAAACTTCCGCAATTGCATACATTTGGCTAGTTTGTCCAATTGTTGCCACCCCATCACTAGGTATTAACTCCCCCGGACGGGCAAAAATTTCAAATACTTTACCATCTTGGGGCGATTTCACATAAGCTTGCTGTAAGTTCGCCTCAGCACGTTTGACAGCAACTACAGACCGTTGGACTTCTGCTGACGCAGCAGCTACATCCACTGGGCGCACCTCAGCAATCCGATTTAAGTTGGCTGTACCTTCTTTGATTTGCTGCTGGCGGGAGTTTTGAATCCGTTTCAGATTCGCCTTGGCTTCGTTAATTTGCTGCTGGCGAGAGCTTTGGATCCGTTTCAGATTCGCCTTGGCTTCGTTGATTTGTTGCTGTGCAGTTTCCCAAGTCAAGCGTTTGCTATCCCGGAGTGATTCCGAAATTGCCCCTTGTTGATACAGAGTTTGGTTACGTTGATACTCTACGCGGGCATTTTTTAGCTCCGCTTCTAAGCGGGCGATGGTAGCTTTTTGTGCCGCAATTTCCGTATTTTGTTCAGTTTCGAGACGAGCGATGTTAGCCCGTTGTGCATCGATTTCTGTACTTCTTTCTGCTTTTAAGCGGGCAATAGTCGCCTTTTGCGCTTCTATTTCTCCTTGTTTTGCCCCGGCTTTTACCTGTGCCAAACTTGCCTGGGCTACCCGTACCGCTTCCTTAGCTTCTTCTAAGGAGGCTTGAAATCTGTCACGACTATCTAAAATCGCTACTACCTGCCCAGTTTTAACCTGATCTCCTTCTTTTACCAATAATTGATCAACCCGACTGCCTTCTGCTGATACTGGGGCTGAAAGTTTGATTACCTCTCCCTCGGGTTCCAGTCTCCCTAAAGCTGTTACTGTCTTTATTTCTGGTATGTTTGAGATTGCATTTGAATCCACTTGAGCTTGAGATGACTTGCGGAAATTGTAAACTGCAATGATTCCTCCAATTGCAAGTATTGCAATCAGCGCAATCAAAGGACGGGCGAAGGACTTAGAAGATTTAGCGTAATTGTCTGTTGCATCTTGCATTAGCAGATTCCTCACTGTTTAGTTTGTCTACATCTAATAATATTATCTAATAAAACTAACCGGTTTAGTATTAATTTTGTTTAGCGGAGTCACCTCTAGAATAGTCTATGAAAGTTAAAGAAGGAATGAGACAAATTAAAACCAGTAGTTCGGAACATCAAAAGTCAGTTGAGAAAACTGAAGCAATTCTAGCAGGGGCAATGCAAGAGTTTTTGGATCGTGGCTATGCTGCTACTATAGATCGAATTGCACGAGCACCTAGAATCTTCAAAGTAACCTCACGGGGTAACAAGCAGCTTGAAATGAGGACAGGGGTTGGGTGTTAGGGGTTAGAAAAAAGTGAGGAGATTTGGATCGCAAGAGAAATGGTTTGCGTTAAGTTTTAAATGGTGATGAAAAAAACACTCAGACTGTTTTCCTCATCACCTATCCTCTACAACCTAAACCCTCTCTAATTTGTAACCTGAATATCACCCCGTCAAGAAAGCAACTGTCTAGAGTCACATTCAAGACAAAGAAGGATTATTCAATGGGCTCATCCAGTAATTAGTAGAAGAAAGCTATGGAAGAAAATTAAATCCCCAGCACCCCCAATTTCTTCAAGGAGAACCGAAGAGAAGATCGTCCTAGTAACTTTAAACACAGAAATTTTGGATAATGCTGCAAAGTATCTCCATTTTCCTTATTTCATGCGAATAATTGTTGGCGCTAAACCTTATCCCCCAGCCTCATAAATTAACTAAGGCATTATATCAGGCTAACCAAATAGCTTGTCTACTCGTTGACGAATCGCTAACAAACCAGCTGGCATCTCTTGATTCAGAATGATATCAACTAGTGGTCCGGGAAAAATAGGTTTGGGCAAAATTGAAAGGTCATAAATCAGAGCAGTTCCAGTTGTTCCCTCTGAAGACTTACAAGGTTCTAAACGCCAGTAGCCAGAGAAGTCCTCCAATTCTCCCTCGACTAGCTGATAATGAATATGCTCGAGAAACTTTTCTTCCAGGTCAAACACTGAACGACCAGTCTTCTTCATACCCATAAAACTCTTGCTGCGAATTTGTTCTAGACGAATACCTCCGGTCGGATGATCTAAGCGTTGGCTCTGGGTCATACCTGGCATGAATTCAGTAAAAGATTCATAGTCTGTTATGACTTGCCAAACTTGCTCTACTGAGTAGGGAATATGGATTTTGGCAAAGAGTTGGCGCTTCCGTCCATTTGGCTTTTCAATTTTGATTTCTACAGCTTCTAAGTCTGATTTTTGATCGAGATTGTCTGTTTTGCTCATCTTTAAAATCCTGTTAAGAAAGAGGTTGCTAAGTTTAAAGTTAATATGTTAGCTTTCTTGCTGTCCTATATTTAGCACATTAGAACAACGCAAAAAAGTGAAGTGCTATAATTTGGGACTTAGATAGGTTGTTTCAGGATGCTTTCGCAATTATAATGCCTGACTTCGTTGATTCTTGAAAATAAAAGCCCTATCTTACAAAATGCCGTTGTTCCCCTGCACATGGGGAAAACTTCCCGGTCTTTTGAAGTACATGTATGGTAGAGCTTTTGGTCAATAATACTTGACTGTGGTCACTGCTCAAACACTAAGCAGCGATGCTCCTGTGTAGACGCTACGCGAATGCCAAATCATAGCTTATTGATACTATTATCAATTTATTCCACAGGGATAGGTTAACCTGTAATGGCACACTTTGTTACTAACTTATTAGCTAACTCTTGAGGCAGCTATTGGAGGGAGCATTTGCCAAATACTCCCATATCAACTTAATGTCTGAAACCCTTGTTATAACTGGGCTAAAAAAATACCAAGATTTTAATTTAACCAGTAGAATGTGGAATTATAGGAGAAATAGCACCAAGTCAGAGCTTGGGCTATTCCTCAAATTCATACTTCAATTATGCAACGCCAGAATATGCTAGTGACAAGGACGACTTTGAAGACCAACGACCAACAGCTTGACCAATAACAGCCATCTGCCGCATTAACTGGTCGTATTGTTCTGGCGTTAAAGATTGAGGACCATCTGAGAGAGCTTTTGCCGGGTTGGGGTGAACCTCAATCATCAGAGAATCTGCCCCAGCTGCGATCGCTGCCATCGCCATTGTCGGAACATACTGAGACCAACCAGTTCCATGGCTGGGATCAATCATAATCGGTAAGTGGGTTAGTGTGCGCAGTACGGGAATCGCTGCTAGATCGAGAGTATTGCGCGTATACTTCCGATCAAAGGTACGAATTCCTCGCTCGCACAAAATCACATTTGGATTGCCTGCTGCCATAATGTACTCAGCAGCCATTAGCCAATCTTCAATGGTGGCTGCCATACCCCGTTTGAGTAAAACTGGCTTATTAGTTGCTCCCACTTGCTTCAAAAGTGAAAAATTCTGCATATTACGGGCACCAACTTGGATAATGTCAGCTACCTCAGCAACTTGAGCCAGCTCCCCCGCATCCATTACTTCAGTAATAATACCCAAGCCCGTAGCTTCGCGAGCTTTTGCTAGTAAAGCTAAGGCACTCTCACCATGTCCTTGGAAAGAGTAGGGTGAGGTTCTAGGCTTGTAGGCTCCACCTCGCAGTAGTTTTGCTCCTGCAGCTTTCACCCTTCGAGCAGTCTCAACAATCATTTCTTCATTTTCTACAGAGCATGGTCCAGCTATGGAAACAATAGGATGATTTTGACCGAAAGCTACAATTCCATCAGGCGTAGAGACAAGTACTTCTGTTGGTTCTCCATGACGAAATTCTAAACTAGCTCTTTTAAAAGGTTTATCTATATTTACAACCTTCTCAATAAAAGGACTTAGTTGTTGAATTTTTTCGGGATTGAGAGTAGCAGTATCTCCTACTAATCCAATTACGACTTTGTGTTTACCTACAATTTTTTCGGGTGTAATACTCCAGCTTCCTAATTCTTGAATAGTTCTATCTACTTCTGAACTAGGAGTATCGGTTTTCATTACTACAATCATTGGTTTAAACCTCTATTTTAGTTAAGTTATCAGCAAATATTTAGTTTTAGTAAACAATGTCAAGCTCTTGAACGGATAAAACGGGAAGAGGTATAGATTTTGCTGTTATACATCCAGTAATAAATTGATGAAGAGACGACAAATACGAACAGAGAATAACAGAGGATCTTGGGATTTAAAGGAATCAGTAAAAATGAAGTAACTAACTCGATTAAGATCAGACCAATAAGTATTCTGGTAATGGTTTCTCGCTTCATCAAATTGCACAATATAGCACCTGTTGGGGCACCTACTACAACTACTGGTACTGCTGCTAGCCAATAATCAGTTATAGGTCCGACAAAGTCACCGATAAAGTAATGGAGGGTAAAACCGACCACAGCATTGATAGCCATCAAAATAACAGAGGTCGGTGTGCTTACCTTTTCGCACAATCCGAATAGTAGCACCATCATGGAAAAACCAACAATATCCATACCACTGCCTACTAAACCGCTAACAACCCCTCCCCAAAGTCCTGCTAATAGGGAAAAAGTTCGCTCTCTTTTTCCCCAAAAAGGGATACTTAAATTCCGCTTTCTTTTTTTACGATTTAAAGCTAACAAAACTATGCAAAAGCTCGATAGCATCATCGTGAAGGAAAATTTGATTAGATTTGAAGGCAGAATCGGGGCTAAAAAAACTGAGCCTAAAATGATGCCAGGAATGCCTCCAAGACTTGCCCAACGGACTAATCGCCACTCTACCCTGGTTTTCATTGCCACAATGGTCAATGAGGCTGCACTCATGCCCACACTTTGAATGGCTAGAGAAAATACTTTTGCCTCATTGGGAGGAACTTTAAGCACTTTGGTGAAAACAGGAAAAGCAACTGCCCCCCCACCCATACTTGTACCACCTGCTACCATAGAACCAAAAATCATAGTTACGGCAGCTTTCCAATTAGCAATCAGGTTAGACAGGGCATGACTAGGTCCAGCTAGAATTAACCATACAGTCCATACAGTCAGAGCAACTAGTATACTGACACCAATAGTATGGTTAGAAAACACGTTCTTGGCAGCAGAATAGAAAAATTTGGATATGAATTGGCTCTGACTGTTTAACTTATTTTTTTTCCTGCTTCGAGGCTTGAGCATCACTAACTTATCCTGTGGTTTAGGAATACGGATTAAATAAAGTGCAAAATTGATTGCCTGAAATTAATAAAACTTGAGACTTACAGCCAGGTAAGAATTGCAGATTAATAAATCCATATTCCTTCCTGATAGTTCAGTTTTTTTAACCGAGTAAATCGGTTAAAAGTTAAAAACATCTCTCAGGAAACTTTTCAGTAATAATCATGTTAATTTTTCCTTGAGAATACACAGAATAAGTACGAGAGAATAAATTGTCCTCGGGCTCAATGCAGAAATACTTCGACAATTCATTGGCTGGGTGTTTGCCAAAGTATATGATTTCTTTGAAAGTTTCAACTTTATGCTCAGACCATAGCTTGCCAATTGGTTTATCGGTTGTCAGCAATTGATCCCTAAATCGTTCTTCCAGGTTATTAATCAGAATAAACGAATCAGCATAGAGATAATTACGATGGCTAACTTTTCCCTGAAGAAGGACTTTCCTGCCGATAACTTCTTCTTCTTTATCCAATTTAATATTCGGCAATTTCAACTCTTTCTTGGCTCGTTCTTCTGAGAGTTTAATTAGTTGGATTTGCTCAGAGAAATGAGCTTCTAACATGGCTGTAACTGTACCATTGGCTGTCAGTAATACCTGCTGAAAAGCACTGATGTCAGGTGCTTCCCCAGAAACTGTTTGTGAATTTTTTGTCATGATTTGCTCTTTTGAGGATGCGATGGTTGTTTCTGCTGTATAATTTGACATTGTGTAAATCTCCTATTATGATTTAATCTTTTTAGAGTACAATTGACAGGCTCAGAGGAATAATCCATTTGAGGCTCTGTTGAGACTACAGGCTTCTTAAAGTGATTTCCGGAAATAGTTTTACCAATAACAAGGACGTAAGTTTTACATCCTTGTCATTGTCTAGTAAAATTACGATTTCCGTTTTCCTTTAAACACCATCTCGACCGCTCTAGATGGAGCTAGGCGAGCACCTCGACGTTGGGGTGACTCAGGTCTCTTATCTGCTAGTTCGAGTTCATAATTAATCAGCATTGTTGCGATCGCAAGTTTCATTTCAAACTGAGCCATAGCTTGTCCAATACAAGCACGCTGACCACCACCGAAAGTAATAAATTCATGGGGAGAGAATTCACGCTCTAAAAAGCGTTCTGGTCTAAATTTTTTGGCATCAGGATAAACATCTTCCCTTTGATGGGTCAAATAGATTGATGCTGCTACTATCTGCCCTGGTTCGATATCATACCCTAAGACTTCTGTTTTTTCCTGTGCCACTCTCGGTAAAGTTAACATTCCCACAGGATAAATACGGAGACTTTCCTTCACGACAGCACTGAGATAGGGCAATTTTATAATCTCCTCAGGATCAGGAGACTCCCCTAAAGGAGCGAGTTCTTCAAGTAATTTTCTCTTGACTTCTGGCAAATAATGAATCCAATAAAAAGCCCAAGTTAGAGAAATTGCAGTACTTTCATGTCCCCCGATGGTCAAACCCATCATCTCATCTCGTAGTTCAGGTAAAGTCAGAGAGTTTCCTTCTTCATCTTTAGAACAAATTAACAGAGAAAGGATATCTTTACGAGAGGAAACATCAGGATTAGCTTTCCTCTCGTCTATTTCTTGGTAAATTGCCTGATCAACAACTTCTCGTAGTCGGAGAAAA
Organism: Calothrix sp. MO_167.B42; assembly: GCA_030065255.1. GTDB lineage: Bacteria > Cyanobacteriota > Cyanobacteriia > Cyanobacteriales > Nostocaceae > Calothrix_A. Next base: position 12,278 of record JASJCX010000032.1, read on the forward strand.
CGACCCCAAGGGCTCCAAGGACCCAAGTCTTGTTGTAACCAATCAATTAATAGAATGGCGACATTCAGTGGGTAGTCAAAGATACCCACAATTTCAGCAACTAAGTTACGCAATTTTTTAGAACGGTTGTCTAAGCCATATATTGCTTCTAAGATGACTTGCATAGAAATGTCTGTACATGCCACTCTTCCGGAAAAAGTTTGACCAGGGGTAAATTTATCAAAAACTTCCCTCGTCAAATCGCAAATCAACTGAGTATAAGCTTTCATTCTCTCCCCGTGAAAAAGGGGTAGGTATAACTTACGACGATCTTTGTGTTTCTTGCCTTCTATACCTAAAATAGAATTATCACCTAATATGGGTCGTAGAATATGGGCTTTTCCTGTTGCAACATAACTGTTGCCTGTTAAGATCTGTTTGACACCTTCAGGATTGTGGACAAAAACGATTGGACCACCTTCACCAACCCCGTTTGCTAAGAACAGGTCTGGATACTCTTTAGCAGCTGTATCCATAAATTTTATCGGGTCAGTAATCCATGTAAATCCTTGTTGTATTGGATGTTGTTTTAATTTTGGGAGAGTTTTACCCATGATTTCCTAATTCCTTGTCAAGTGTTGATTTAGATATCCTCAAGAGAATATGCAATTTATTATGACTTGTATGTTGACAAAAGTTCAACTATGTGGATTATGCACATATATTTACTTAACGGAAGTTAAGCCTAAACAGCTAACCTGACTAAGTAGGTCGGTACAATAAAACCGATGTATGTTTAGTTTTGTAAAAACTGTGAAATCACCTATTCCTAAGCTGTCAGCTGATTTTGGTTTTTTAACGCCCACCTACTTATCTGTTTTATAGGTGCAAGGTTTCATTCACTTATGCACTGAGGGGATAGAAATAGGAAAAATAGCGGTAAAAAGACTACGGGTTTGATGGTGAGGCTTCATCACATTGTAAAGTATGTAATATCAATTTACAATGAGGTTGCATAGAATCTATCAAGGCTACAAGTAAGACTCTGGCTATCGTTATAAAATTTACGTGCCCTGATGAATAATATGCATCTTCAATGTAAAACGATATAAGTCCTATGTATTTGAGGCGCGTTAAGCTTAAAGTATGTTTGAAAAGTAAATATCTAATATTTCACTTAACCCCTCTAGACCCCCTTAAAAAGGGGGATTTAGGGGTAAGTCACAATTCAAAGCTTAAAACCTAGAAGCGAGGTTTGGTGACAACTTTATAGTCCGGAGGACTCATTATAATGGAATATTGAGGATTAAGACTTGGATCGGGATTTAGTCTCTTCCCAGGTGCTTTTTCAAATTTGCATCGATGCATGAGATTAGCGAAAAGTACAAAGATTTGAAGACGTCCTAGATACTCTCCTATGCACCGACGCGATCCAACACCAAATGGATAGAACTGATCAACAAGATTCTGTCTAATTTTGCCGTTTTCATCTAAAAACCGATATGGGTTAAATTTCTCAGGTTCTTCCCAATATTTTTGATCGCGGGTCAAACTATAGTAATTGATAATTAAAGGAGTGCCTTTGGGAATAAAATAGCCATCCAAAGTTGTATCATCGTTAGGAGCGTAGAGGACGGCAGGTATAACAGTAGCACCAGAGTGGCGGAAGATTTCGTGAATGCAAGCTTCCGTAAATGGCAATTTACTACGATACTTGAAAGATGGTTGTTCTGCGCCAACTACTTCATCTAGCTCTTTTTGGACTTCAGCCTGGATTTCTGGGTAGGTAATCATGTATAGCAGAGCCCAATTTAGCATCAGACTAGGAAGTCCTCCACCTGCTCCTGCAAACTGAAACAATGTTCCGTTAACAATGTCAGCTTCGCTTAATCCAAGTTTTTCTCGGTCTGATTCAGTTAATTCGGTACTAGCTTGTAAAAGCCCATCTGTAATGTCCCGCAAATTATCTGGTTTTAAGGATTCTCTATGTTGCTCTATGTTTTTTATAACAAAGTGGTCTAGTGCGGGTGCAGACAGATAAAAACCTAGTATTGGTTTCAAGCGAGAGATTGCTAATATTGGTCGCCAAATTGCCGATATAACCTCTAACTTCGGAAGAGTTACCGCACCTTTGTTAAGTTTATTTAAACCTCCAGCGGCTGCAACAAAATCGGAATATTCTTTAGGATCATTAAGACTGCCTTTTTTGTTAAAGATGAGCCTTTGGATAAAATTTAAGTTGGCTAGAGCTAGATATAACTCAGGGGCAAAAGGTTTACCACTCAAGTTAACAAAGACATTTACCAAATCTGCTGCTTCTTCGGTGATCCAACTGTCAAACATTTCTGACTTGCCTGACATGAAGGTTTTCATTACTTCACCTGAAATGTCACGGTGTCTTTCCCAAGACTCGCCACTCTTCATTTCCATGAAGTAACGTTGAGGATATTTTTGATAAACGTCAAGATTTGCCCTAGCGTTAAAGATATCTTGCTGGTTGACTAAAGCTGATCTAATAGTCTCTAGCCCATTAAGTACAAATAACGTTTTAGAACCCACACGAATTTGAAAAAGATTACCATACTTTTTAGCTAGTTGAAAATACTTTCGATGTGAGTACTTACTTATGAAGGTTAACATCCCGACAAAAGGAAGTTTGGGCGGTCCAGGGGGAGCAATCTTGTCTGTTGTGTTTAATTGTGCAGGGACTAATTCTTGTAAAGTCATGATTATTTTCTTGATCCGTAAAGGAAAATTATTACAATGAAAACTATTCCATAATGGGAAACTGGCTATCAAGGTTAGGGCGTGCCCAACCAATCCAAACTATCTTATCCCGATATTTGGGATGAAATATATGTTTATAGAACCCATTTGAGATCTATTTCCCAACTTATAAGTCCAATATTCATCTGGGCTTCATGATTCTGGCATTCATTTCTCATGATTTTTCGTTCTCCTGAAATCTTATAGTTGCTGGGCTGCTTACAACGGCTTTCCTGAAGCTTTTGTATTTCAAGATAAAGATACCAAATGGGTTCTATAAAGACTGCGGGGGTCAGTTTCGTTGAACTCTTCTAGCAGGAAGGACACATGGTTTTTGTAGCCAGTAAAAAAAACGATGGCATCGACATTTTTCAGGATTTGCCAATAAAAAGGCTCAAATATCCTTCCTAACTCTACGCTCCAACTTCCAAGTCTTTTCGGTAATCATATTTCTTTTGTACTTGATGTAATCTTCTTTCCTTAAGAGCGCCTTTAATATTATCAGCAGGTATTCCTATAGGCATTTTCATCAGCATTTCTCGAGCCAAAGATTCTTTACTGCCAGGGCCTCGCAATCGAAACTGAATGCCCTGAGTGGGACCGAATACTATGCGACGCCAGACGCGGGGGTAAGAGAAAAGGTACTTCCATAATGGAGGTTTGCACCCAATCAAATCAGCAATGTCATTCATATAGAGATAAAAATCCACCAAGCTACGGATTCGATGGGCATTATGCTCAAACTGTTCTAACCAGGCAGCTCGATTTAAGCAGGTAATTCTCTCCATTTCATCAGGAGCAGGAAGACTTCGTTCCCCAGCGCAAATCAGCGCAAACAAACGCGCCTGCATTTCCATAACGGGAAACTGGCTACCAAAGTTAGGGCGAGCCCAACCAATCCAAACTATCTTGTCCCGATACTTGGGATGAAACATATGTTTATAAAGACTGCGGGGGTCAGTTTCCTGGAGTTCCTCTGGTAGGAAGGACACATGGTTTTTGTAGCCAGTAGAAAAGACCACAGCATCAACATTTTCCAGGGTTTCCCCGTCTGCTGTATGTAATGTCTTTCCTCCATCTTCTACCTTGACTATTTCACCCACAACTTTACAACCGTGGTTTACGATTGCTTTAGGCAAGGAGTGAGTCTTAGTTCCATAGGTTCCAAAGATACCTCTTTGAGCCGTAATTCTTTTACAGAGTTCGTCTGCTTTAGCATTAAGTGGATCTTTGAATACCGTCAACAAAAGAAAAGACTCAACTTTGGTCAAAGTTGCTCCGTAATTGCGTGGAATATTCCACAGAATCCGGTTAAGCAAAGTATCAGGAGGGATACCTGCTCTCTTCCGCGGTGTTACCCAGCCCGTTGTGCTACGAAGGCTCACCCAAGACTTGTTGGCAACGCGGGATGCTTCCAATGCTATGTCCGAACCAGACTCACCTCCCCCGATTGCCAACACATTTTTGCCTACAAATTTGTCAGCGTTACGGTAATCCTTTGAATGAGAATACTCAACTTCGGTTAATAAGTCCTTCCACGCTGGATAGTTAGGGATAGCATTGTTCCCAATGGCTAGCGCAACCCGTTTTGTGACCAAAGTATCTCCAGATGCTAGCTGAACCTGCCAGCCTTCTTCACCCTCTTGCGGAATTACAGACACTACTTTGGAGTTAAAACGGATGCGATCGAGAACGCCAAAATGTTGCGCGTAACTCTTCCAATAACTAACTGCTTCTTTCTTTGTCCAGAATTCCTGCTGGTTGCCATCGCCGACCCAAAAATCTGAAAACATACTGAGCATATTAGAGGAAGTCAGTACCAAGTTATCATAAGTATTGGTAAAAACACCTCCGACATCAGCAGCTTGTTCCAGACAAACGATATTGCTCACACCTTGTTCAAGTAATTCTTTTGTACAAACCAGACCCCCGGGTCCAGCTCCAATCACAATGCAATCTAACATTGAGTGTTACCTCTATTATTTTCAATTATTTTCAATTGTTCCGCACACTTTTAAGACCAATAAAGCCAAATTTAGAAATTAGAGCCTTCAATGCATAATTGAAAGGTTCTACTAAAGCAGTTATAAAAAGAGCTTTAATTACGGGACTAGGTAGACTGTGTACAGGTATCTTCAGCAGCAGTTTTTGAGCCAAGGATTCCTTATTACCAGGACCTTGCAGTCGAAACTGGGTAGCCTGAGTGACACCGAATACTACATGCCGCCAGACGCGGGGGTGCAAGAAAAAGTACTTCCACAGTGGAGGCTTGCACCCAATCACGCCAGCCATGTCATCCATATAGCGACGATAATCCACTAAGCTTCGTATTCGATGAGCATTATGCTCAAACTGTTCTAACCAGATAGCTCGATTTAGACAGGTAACTCTTTCCATTTCTGCAGGAGCAGGAATAGTTCGTTCTCCAGTACATATCAGTGCAAACAAACGAGCCTGCATTTCCATAATGGGGAACTGGCTCCCAAGGTTCGGGCGTGCCCAACCAATCCAAACTATCTTGTCCCGATATTTGGGATGAAACATATGTTTGTAAAGACTGCGGGGATCAGTTTCCTTGAGTTCCTTTGGCAGGAAAGACACATGGTTTTTGTAACCAGTAGAAAAGATGACTGCATCGACATTTCGCAGGATCTCTCCCTCTGTTGTATGTAATGTCTTTCCTCCATCTTCTACCTTTACTATTTCACCAACAACTTTAGATCCGTGATGCACGATGGCCTTTGGTAAAGCAAAGGTTTTAGTTCCGAAGCTCCCCCAGACGACATTTCGAGTCTTAATCTTTTTGTTGAGTTCGACAGCCATATCGTGAACTGGGTCTTTCTCCATCAACCTGGCTCGATGGATAATTCTGGCGAAAAAAGCTCCGTAATTGCGAGGAATACCCCACAGCAAACGATTCTGAAAACTATCGGCAGGTTCAGCGCGATGACGGCGAGCTGCCAACCATCCTGCTGTATCACGAAGACTTACCCAGCACTTATTCGCGATACCGGATACTTCTAGTGTTATGTCCGAACCAGATTCACCTCCCCCAACTACCAACACATTTTTGCCTACAAACTTGTCAGCGTTACGGTACTCCTTTGAATGAGAATACTCAATCTCAGTTAATAAGTCCTTCCACGCTGGATAGTTAGGGATAGCATTATTACCAATAGCCAGTGCCACCCGTTTTGTGAGCAAAGTATCTCCAGATGCTAACTGAACCTGCCAACCTTCACCCTCTTGGGGAATTACACCCACTACTTTGGAGCTGAAACGGATGTGCTCAAGGACACCAAAATGTTTCGCGTACCGCTTCCAATAATCAACCGCTTCTCTCTTAGTCCAGAATGCTTGCTGGTTCCCATCACCAACCCAGAAATCTGAAAACATACTGAACGTGGTAGAGGAAGTAAAAACTAAATTGTCATAAGTATTGGCAAAAACGCCCCCTACATCCCCAGCTTGTTCCAGACAAACAACCTCACTCACACCTTGTTCGAGTAATTCTTTTGTACAAACCAGACCCCCTGGTCCAGCTCCGATGACAATGCAATCTAACATTAGGTGTTACCTTTGTAATGAAGATGGTCTCAATATCATTGAGAAATCAATCCTAATTTGGAGTTTTATTTTTAAAGTATCTATAAAGATAGGTGAAATCCCAATAGTCAGACGTTTTCAGTACATATCATTTAAAAACGAGGTTTGACTAAAACTTTAAAATCCTGTGCAGTTGAGAAAACTCCTCCTAACGGAGACTCATAACTCAATTTCTCTCCAGGAACCCTTTCAAATTTACATTGATGCATGAGGTTCGTGAAAAATAGAAATACCATCAAACGTCCTAAATACTCGCCTATGCAACGACGTTGCCCCATTCCAAAAGGATAGAACTTATCCACAAGATTATTTCTCAGTTTTCCTTTTTCATCTAAAAACCGATAGGGATTAAATTTTTCAGGTTCTTCCCAATAACGTTCATCACGGGTTAGAGCATAGTAATTTATAACTAAAGGAGTATTTTTGGGAATAAAGTAACCCTCCAAAGTGGTATCAGCAGAAGTTGCATAGTTGATTGGGGGCATATTAGTAAGAGAAGAGTGGCGCAAGATTTCATTAATACAAGCTTCCACCAATGGTAATTTACCACGGTGTTCTAAGCGTGGTTGTTGTTCTCTACCAACTACTTCATCAAGTTCTTTATGAATTTCAGCCTGAACATCTGGGTGAGTAATCATATAAAGCAACCCCCAGCGTAATATAAAATTGGGGAGTCCTCCACCAGCTCCCGCAAACTGCATTAATGATCCATTAACAACATCATGATCGCCTAACCCAAGCTCATCTCTATCTGAATCACTTAGTTCCCTACTGGCTTGTAAAAGTCCATCGGTAACATCCCGTAAATTATCTGGATCAAAGGATTCTCGATGCTCTTCTACGTTTTTGGCAACATAGTTTTCCAGTGCGGCTAAAGCTTTGAGAAACTTAGGTACTATTGTAAAACGCGATAATTTAAATATTAGTTGCCAACATCCTGGAACAAACTCTAATTTAACCCCTTCTACAACACAGGGAATATATCTTAAACTATAAGCATATTCAGTAAGCAGAGGATCTTTTTGACCATCTTCAATGCCTCCTGCTTTATTGAAGATGAGTCGTCGTATAAAATTTGAGGTAGCTATAGGCAAGTATAAATCAGGATCAACGGGTTGAGTGCCAAATTTTAATAAGGTATTTGCCAAGTCTTCTGCTTGTTCAATAGCCCAATCTTCCAGCGTGTCCGACTGACCCACCACAAACGTATGCATAGCCTTACCTACAATACTATGGTGTTTTTGCCAATTTTCACCACTCTTCAGTTCCAGGAAATTACGTTGCGGTGGTTGCCCAAAGACATCGAAATCTGCTCTGGCGCTAAAGCTATCCTGTTGTTTCAATAAAGCTTCTTTGACAGTCTCAAATTTATCCAGTACAACTAAATTTTTACCGCCCACACTAAGCTGGAAGATACCACCATACTTTTTGCCGATTTGATGCAATTCTATATGTAAGTGCTTACTGAAGAACGGTAACATACCGACAAAGGGGAGCGAAGGCGGTCCGGGAGGGGAAATATTACTTAAATGTATGGAGTCTGCTTGTTGTAAAACCATAACTATTTTTCGGAGCTAAATTTGGCGAATTCATTGTAAGTTAAGAGGATTTTCGCAATTTCCAAGAAATAAAATATCCCACCCATGTACAAATACTCTGACCCAAATCTAAGTATATCTGGGTATGGTCTGGTATGAAAACACCAACCGTGGGATATTTTATTTTCTGTAAGTGTTTTCAGGAAATAATCTCTGTCAAATCAGACAGAAAGAACCCTAAAAACTACCCTGAAGAGGCGATGATTTGCTGGAACCTTTAAAACCAACAAAGCCAAATTTAGGAATAAGAGACTTCAATGCATAGATTAAACGCCCTTTCAAACCAGCTTTGACGATATGAGTCGGCTTACTCACAGGTAGTTGCATCAGCAACTCTCGAGCCAAGGATTCTTTGCTCCCAGGACCTTGGAGGCGAAACTGGGTACCTTGGGTAGCGCCATATACTATACGTAGCCAGGTACGGGGATGCAAGAAAAAGTACTTCCATAATGGAGGCATACAGCCAATTAAACTTGCTATATCATCCATATAGATATGATAATCAACCAAGCTTCTCACTCGATGAGCATTATGCTCAAATTGGTCTAAGTAATTAGCTCGATCTATACATGTAATCCTCTCTATCTCGGCTGACTCAGGAAGGGTTTTTTGTCCAGTGCAGATTAGTGCGAACAACCGCGCCTGTAGTTCCATAATAGGAAACTGACTTCCGAAGCAAGGGCGTGCCCAACCAATCCAAACCATCTTGTCCCTATACTTGGGATGAAACATATGCTTGTAAAGACTACGAGGATCGGTATCCTTAAGTCCCTCTGGCAGAAAAGGCACATAATTTTTATAGCCAGTAGAAAAAACGATGGCATCAACATTTTCCAGACGTTCTCCTTCTGAAGTATGTAATGTCCTTCCTCCATCTTCCACTTTTACGATTTCACCAACAACTTTGCAGCCATGCTCTACAATAGCTTTGGGCAAAGAAAAGGTTTTAGTGCCAAAGATCCCCCAGACTCCGTGTCGAGCCTTAATCTTTTTGTTCAGTTCGACTGCTGTATCATGAACTGGATCGTTCTGACTCAATTCAGCTTGATCGATGGCTTTGCTTAGGGTTGCACCATAGTCACGGGGAAGACCCCACACACCCCTATGGGTAGAAATGTCAGCAGCGTATACCCCTCTCCTGCGGGGTGCCACCCATCCTGTCGTGTTACGAAGACTCACCCAACACTTATTGGCGACGCGGGATATTCCTAATGCTATGTCCGATCCAGACTCGCCTCCCCCGACTGCTAACACATTCTTCCCAGCAAAATTATCACCGTTACGGTATTCCCTTGAATGGGAGTACTCAACGTCAGTTAATGAATCTTTCCAAGCTGGATAGTTAGGGACAGCGTTGTTTCCAGTTGCCAGTGCGACTCGTTTTGTAAACAGGGTCTCTCCAGATTCTAACTGAACCTGCCAACCTCCATCGTGTGGAATTACGGCCACGACTTTGGAATTGAAACGGATGCGATCGAGGACACCAAAATTTTGTGCGTACCTCTTCCAATAATCAACTGCTTCTTCTTTTGTCCAGAACTTGTGCTGGTCACCATCGCCAATCCCGAAGTCTGAGAACATACTCATCGTGGCAGAGGAAGTCAATATTAAATTGTCGTAAGTCTTAGCAAAAACTCCTCCGACGTCAGAAGCTTGTTCCAAACAAACAACTTCATTCACACCTTGCTCGATTAATTCTTTCGTACAAACCAAACCCCCTGGTCCGGCTCCAATTACTACGACGTCTAGGATATTGTTGGTATTAGTATTCATGGCATTTAAATGTGTAGTGAGTGTAAATTGTAAAACAGGGTTTTAGGTGTCGGTATGACTTATTAAGTGTCAATATGACTCATACAATTCAAGTCTGATTTCTATGTTTCCATTTAAACCTCCATCAAGAATGCTCACCCCATCCAACAAAACAATTAACACTATTGATGTCAATAGTAGTTGTCTGGTTTGTTTCCGTCTTTGAGAACTACAAAATCAACTAGAATCATTCCGGATATCTCTCAATATTCATGTTGAAGTTGATTTCTGTCTTGTTATAAGTTAATAATTACTCTGCTTGCGTGTACTTTTGTCTACAAGAATAAACTTTTATAAAGTTCTTATTTACATACAGGATATTTGGTGTGATTTAAAATGTCAATCCTTTTCCGGACAGTTTTTTTAAAATCATCAAGATTGATGAGGACTGATAGGTATTGATGAGAATTTCAGGGATGTATGGTAGTGGGTTCGGACGCTGCTTTTGATTCTATAGTACTGCGTCCAGATACTTGTGTCGTAGCATAAATTTAATTTCGTGATTTTTCATACGTAATTCCGGATTGCCATACTAGCTGACCATAACATAAATCGATTTCATCTCATCTTTGACCAATCACCAGCGATCGCCAAATTGTTTACTTTTTTTGTATCTGTCTGATGAGTGCAATACAGCATTTTTCGTCAATGCACATATACAAAATTGTTACACAGATAGAGGCTGTACTCCATTAAAATGAAACCAGATATATAATTATAAAAACAAGGTACACTCTAAATCTTCAAACTTTCCGATCCTCAAATCAACCTCGTCAAGGTGAAGCAGAGGTAAAAGAAAATAACTCTGTGTTGAATGTTCTAACTCATAGGCTAATTCATCGCTGATTGATACTATTGTCAATTTACTATATGGTGATACTATCCTCACCACATTTAGGAAGTATCTTGCGATAACCATCTATCGTTATGATGCATTGTATGACCCTTGATAAACTCACTTCGCGTTAAGTACCGATAGCTCTTTGAGAGAATTTCACTGACGCAATGTATATCCGTAAATGACTAACTAGACTTGATCCCCAAACAGCAATTCCATCATCTTAACACTTCTTAACCTCTCCCACCCCAATACCAGTCATACCAATACTTGCCACTCACAACAGCAAACCAGAGCAAAATTAGAGCAATCAATCCCCCTGATGTGGGAGCAGTAATAGCAAAGCACACCAGCAGAACACACAATATATTTTGTACAAATACAGTCCAGTTCGGCAAACCACGCAAACGGTAAAACCAACCTACTTGGACTAATTGGAGAATAAAAGCTAACATTCCTCCAATCAAACCAATTATCCAGTGAGGCATCTGTGTGGCAGAAGCTACAGCTAATCCCATAATTGCTCCCACTAATGGAGATAAAAATAATTGCACAAGTTGTAATACCCTTTGCCCCAGTAGCTTTTTGGTGGCAACCAACTCTAATAGAGTCCAACTACTAAGTAATCCTAAGAGTACTGGTGAATAAATGTGAGATAAAATTGGAACTTGAGACCAGAGTTTTTTCCCTTGTAATATGCCAATTACCAATAGAGGTAAAGCAATACGTATTCCTGCCGCTGCTGAGGCAGAAAGGGCTGCAAGGATTTCTATCATAAAAAGTACCAAAATCACCTTACAATCATATTAAGGTGTAATTTTTATACAGTCTTTTTAATTAAGAATCATTAAACTAATAAAATTAGGTGGTAAGATAGCAAACCTGATACTCCTGTTGTTGTAAATAAATACACCTTCTGTGATTGAAATAGGATCTAAAAATTGCTCAAACCTAGAATACATCTAAAAATTGCTCAACCCTATAATACATCTAACAAAAATGTATACTAATGTTGTACATTAAATTGAGATAATTTGAGTAAGTATAGTTACTGGATTTTTTCTTTTTTAAATTATTTTGATACTAAATGCAAACGAAAACACATAAACTGAAAGGCTAGTGTTAAGATGCAAGTGAAACAGGCATGGGCTGAGAATGGTTAAAGTTTACAATTCGCAACCCAATGTAAATAAGCTAAATATTTAAGCGTTGATATACCTGGTCTAAATGCTGGAGATGATGCTGGGGATCGAAACAAGCTGCAATCTCTTGGGTAGATAACTTGCTACTAATACGGCTGTCTTGGCTAATTAAGTCACGAAAGTTTCCATCTGGCTGATTCCATGCTTGATGAGCACTTGCTTGTACCAGTGCATAGGCTTGTTCCCTACTCATTCCTTTTTCTATCAAAGCCAATAGTACCTTCTGGCTGAATACTACGCCACCATAGCAATTCATATTCCGTGCCATATTTTCAGGGTAAACCAGGAGATTTTCCACCAATCCAGTCATTTCCTTGAGCATAAAGTGGGTCAAGATACAAGCATCTGGTAACATGATCCTCTCTACAGAGCTGTGAGAAATATCTCTTTCATGCCATAACGCCACATTTTCAACTGCAGCAACGGCATAACCCCTAATCATTCGTGCCATCCCTGTTAACCTTTCAGAGCGGATGGGATTGCGTTTGTGGGGCATGGCACTAGAACCTTTTTGACCTTGAGAAAAATATTCTTCTACTTCCAAAACATCGGTTTTTTGCAAGTTACGAATTTCCACTGCAAAACGCTCGATTGATGCAGCTAGTAATGCCAAGACTTGCACATAATCTGCATGGCGATCGCGGGAAATAACCTGAGTAGAGGCTGTATCTGGTTGCAGACCCAATTTTTCACAAGCGATCGCTTCTACCCTGGGCTCCACGTTAGCATAAGTACCCACAGCACCAGAAATCTTGCCCACAGCAATGGTTTCTCGTAAGCGAGTTAAACGCTCTTGATGTCGTAAAACTTCAGCTAACCAGCCAGCCAATTTAAAGCCAAAGGATATTGGTTCTGCATGAATACCGTGGGAGCGACCAATCATTACCGTATATCGGTGTTCCCCAGCCTTTTTACGAATTGCTCCAATCAAATCTTCGAGGCGCTGTAACAATAAATCCAGACTGGAAACTAATTGCAATGCCAAAGCAGTATCTAGAACATCTGAGCTAGTTAAACCCAAATGTATATAACGCCCCGCATCACCTACATATTCATTGACATTTGTCAAGAAAGCAATTACATCGTGGCGGACTTCAGCTTCAATTTCCAGCACCCGTTTGGGATCAAAATTTGCCTTTGCCTTAATCTCTGCAACCGCCTCTTTAGGAGTATAACCCAACTCAGCCTGGGCTTCACATACAGCAATTTCCACTCGTAACCAAGTTTCAAGTTTATAGGTTTCAGTCCAGAGATTGCCCATTTCCGGCAAAGTATAACGCTCAATCACAATCCGCCACAAAGTACATACAACCGTCATATTGTACAGTTAAGTCGGACTGTACAAACAACTCAAGCAAGTTGGTAATGTTTTAGCGATCGCAAACTTATGTCTTTTTCTAATTTCAAGCTCTACTAAATCTTTCTGTTCATATTCAGTAATTACCGCAGTTTGTCAAAAGCCTGTATGTCATCCAGAAAAGTCAAATTTTTGGTTACAGAGTAAGAAATTTATGGTCTGGGGTGGGGAGTTTCGTCGGCTTTAAGCAAGATTCAATACCTCTGAAGCCATAGCTTGATTGTGTGGGATCGCAGCTGGAGTTGTTTTGAAGACTTTTATTGATGAGAACCAAAGAATGAACTAATAACATCATGGGCAGTAATGCTGATAGAATTCCACAAGAGGAAGTTTTTTATTATCAATAAATAATAATTATACTTGCTGTACCTTACATCCAGTTTTTGATTGGTACTGGTGTTATGTCTAATCTGCCACCACTTACAAAAGAAACAATCTGGGCAATTCTTAACCAGGAAATTGACGATATCACAGTCAATCAATTGGTATGGGATTGCTTGGGTTATCGCTACAATGCATCAACTGAGAGTTGGGATATTGATCGAGTGTCCCCAGAGTGGCGGGATGAATATCCCCAGCCACCAGATTTTATTGCTAGTCGTCCTGCAACAGTCAAGCTTACCCGCTCGATCCCCAAGGGAAATAAACAACTGCTCAAAGAGCAGTTAGGTTTTCAAGGATATAAAATTGGTGAATTTGATCCGGTGCAAACCCGTAGAGCCACTGCTGCCAACTGGCTATTAAATTATATGCAGCAAATAAAAGTCAACCATTAGCAGTTGATGGCATATTTCATTAACTATGATATGATGTGAAACTGCTGCATAAATTTGTATTTATTATTCATGGAATTATGGCTCTGACGCAACAGCAAAAACAAGAAATTATTGCACAATACCAAGTCCACGAGACTGATACCGGCTCTTCTGATGTTCAAGTTGCTATGCTGACGGAGCGAATTCAACGTCTCAGCAGTCATTTGCAAGCGAATAAGAAAGATTATTCTTCCCGTCGGGGATTGTTAAAACTTATTGGTCAGCGCAAGCGCCTTTTGGCATATATCAATAAGCATAACCGAGAACATTACCAAGCATTAATTCGTCGTCTAGGTATTCGTGGATAGTTGATTTTGCTTATGTCCGCAGAATCTGAAAAGAACCGGTTCCCTTTTGAACCGAATAAGAAACGTCAAAAGTCAGCCAAAACAAAGGCTGAGACAGTTAAAAATGTTAATAAGTCTGAGAAACAATCAGTAGATACGAAAAAAGTTTCTGGTAAACAGAAAAAGCAATCTAAAAAGCCTGCTTATACTAAGGAGCAGTTGGCAATTCCCAAAGTTGTTAGTCAGAGGATGATGAGGCGAGTAGCTGCCTTTTGCGGTGTGCCAACATTATTAGGTATTTCCACCCTTATTGTTAGCTATTTACTCTTGATCTATACCGAAATCAAACTACCTCCAATTTCAGTTTTGTTGCTGAATTTGGGCTTCTTTGGTTTGGGAGTTTTGGGGATTACCTATGGTGTTCTCTCCGCTTCCTGGGAAGAAGATAGAGCAGGAGGTGTTATGGGTTGGCAAGAATTCAATACCAATAGGGAACGAATGGTGGCGGCTTGGCGTGAGAGTAAACAAAAAAAAGTATAATTAATAACGTCCAGATATGAACTCAAGTTTATATTGGGTAGATACGTAATCAAATGTTGACATTGTTAAGTATTTATACTTTCTGCAAATTTATATGTTCAACATTGTAATAATATAAATTACTATTACTTCGAGGATCGTAAACCCAATTTCATTCAGTAATAAGTTGAATCTGGGCGTTTTTTGTGAATAAAATTATAAAAGTTGTCAATTTGTATAAAATACACTCCCAATAAGTGTTATGGAAATACATATGGATTTTGTTGACATGAGTTAGTTTTTTTACTATTTTGCTAGCTTCAAAAAGAGGCTCTTGAGCAGGGATAGGGGGAGCAGGGGGATGTTTAGATGGGGATTGTACCCCATCTGAGGTGAAAAAGACTACACCAAGTCGGGGATTGTGGCTCTCGTGACCCTTCGCTCCACGGCAGGGGGAAAGGAGGCATTCCCCCTGCCCCCTGCCCCCCTGCTTCTCGTTCAATTTTTAAAATGCGCCTTTAAACACCTTTAAAACAGTCAGGGAATTTATCATGATTGTAGTAATGAAAGTTGGTTCTCCAGAAGTAGAAATTACCCGAATTACTGATGAATTCAGTACCTGGGGTCTGACACCGGAGAAAATTGTTGGTCAACACAAGGTAGTTATCGGTCTAGTTGGTGAAACTGCCGATTTAGATCCGTTGCACATTCAGGAAATTAGTCCCTGGATTGAGCAAGTATTACGGGTCGAAAAGCCCTATAAACGAGCTAGCCGTCAGTTCCGCCATGGACAGGCATCGGATGTCGTAGTCAATACACCTGAAGGACCTGTGGTATTTGGTGAAAATCATCCTTTAGTGGTAGTTGCTGGACCTTGCTCCGTTGAAAACGAGGAGATGATTATTGAGACAGCCAAACGTGTTAAGGCTGCGGGAGCTAAATTTTTGCGGGGAGGAGCATATAAGCCTCGCACCTCTCCTTATGCTTTCCAAGGACATGGTGAGAGTGCTTTAGAATTATTGGCTGCTGCTAGCCAAGCTAGTGGACTAGGCATCATTACGGAAGTTATGGATGCTGCTGACTTGGACAAAATCGCGGAAGTTGCTGATGTAGTCCAGGTAGGAGCAAGGAATATGCAGAACTTTTCTTTGCTCAAGAAAGTTGGGTCACAAACAAAACCAGTGTTGCTGAAGCGGGGAATGGCAGCAACCATAGAAGACTGGTTAATGGCTGCTGAATATATTTTGGCATCGGGAAATCCCAATGTTATTTTATGCGAGCGGGGAATCCGTAGTTTTGACCGCCAATATACCCGTAACACTCTGGATTTATCGGCTATTCCAGTATTGCGGAGCTTAACCCACTTACCAATTATGATTGATCCTAGCCACGGCACAGGATGGTCATCTTATGTGCCATCAATGGCAAAAGCTGCTATTGCTGCTAACTGTGATTCCTTGATGATTGAAGTGCACCCCAACCCCAGCAAAGCAATGTCTGATGGACCTCAATCTCTGACACCGGAAGCATTTGACCGCTTAATGTATGAATTATCTGTGGTAGGGGAAGCTATGGGACGCTGGCAACAAGCATCTGTAGCTGCGGTATAAGCTAAAAATTATCTGAAACAGCAAGGAGGCTCACACCACACCTACCCGAGAGGAAGTGTTGGAATGGCAGTTGCTCTCCGTCAGGAGAGCAACTGTGTGCCTACAAGTTGGTAAAATCGAGCAGTCGTTCTGAGGGAAAACAACGCCAGTCCTCTATAACGCACCGCTCCCCATGACTGTACTGCTTCGCCGATATACTGCCTCCTTCATGTCGGGGAGCTATCCACCGCACTGAACATTCTGGTCATTATGTAGTCAGAGGACAGGAAAAATCCAACTTGCAATTCTCCTCGATACCCAATCAAAGATGATGGTGTCGGGATGGGTTTTCATTTTCGTTGAATAAAAAATAATTGCGGGCGATCGCATATCGATCGCCCGCTTTTTATGTGATAAATTAGGATTTTGGCTGTCTTAAATCTTTGGCTGCTTCACCCATTAGCGTCTTCTTCTGCTACCAAAACCAGTTGAACGACGAGTGTTAGAGCGGCGGTTACTGCCAAAGCTACTATTAGACTTGCGTCTTACAGAACTAGAACGGCCAGAATTTTTGAGTTTACTACTACCAAAACCCGAACCAGTACTACGAGTACCTGCTCTTTGTTTGGTACGCACATTGGAGTTTGTGGGGGAAGATCTACGAATCGATCCAGTCTTACGGAAAGCTGTACGATTTCTTACAGATGCTGGTGGCTCGTTGTAACGTTGACGATAACGATCCACTGCCATATCATAGCTTCTACCATAACCACCATAACCAGTAAGAACACCACCTGGTTGATAGGCAGGTGGTACATAGTACTGGGGTCTAAATAAAAGACTACCCAGGGCTTGGCCTGCTAATGCTCCAGCAAAAGGTGCCCAGAAGCTACTTCTCTGTTGCACAATTACCGTTTCCCGTTGCCCTGTTTGGGGATTTGTCTGGGTTTCGGTGACATTATGAACATACTCTATTTTGAAATCTTCCGTGAGGTAGAGAACTGGTTGTCCACCATCTACCTTTAAGTAGGTTTTTTCACCTTTTTGAATCTGCTCATCTGTCAATCGTGCCATTTGCAACTTATCAGTTGTATAAGTTGGTTTGGGACTATTGAGTAAAAATAGGGTGTATTCACCGCCACCATCATTGTAACTAGCTTGTTGGACTGGATACTGGCCATCGTTAATTGTAGAAACTTTTGTGGTTTGGTTGTTTTTACTTGTTTGGCTGGTAGTTTGACTAACGTTGCTACCGCAGCCTACGGTAGTAACACATAAACTTAGTGTTAATAAAACTACTGTAAATTTACGTAAGATTTTCATCAGCATTTCACTATGATCCCTTTTTCGAGGTTAACAATTTCTCTAGGCTTATAGTTAGTAGGGATTCCCTACCAAGGAGAAGGAGAAATTTGTAACTTATTTCTTGTATTTATTGTAATTTCTTGAAGTTTCTTTACAATGGGATCAACTCTGGATAGTACTGGATTAATTGGTCATTGGTGAGTTCGTCCCCAAATTTAGCTGGAGAAAAGTGTACCTGGATTGCTTGTAATTGTTCGTTGTAATGTAGATTAATTATGGCTTTTAATCCATCTGTGAGTGCTGTTCTATCAGCAAGATTGGTTTCTAACTCTTCTAATTCTCCTTCATAAGCCACTGTCATCATCACCACCACATTACGGGTTGCTGGTAAGGATAGGGGATCGTCTTCATCTACTTCAACGTAGTCGGGTTCGCTCAGATAACGTTGAGCAGAATCGGTGAATAAGTCATTGACATAATCTCCTGCTTCACCTTCGTCCCAAAATACATCTCCTTCATTGGCAGCAGATAACCAGCTTTCATCATATTGCAGCAAGGTTTGGCAAATTTCTACTAGTCCTTCTCCTAAAACTTCTAAATCGCCATCAGCATCCATCGCTTCGCGAGCTGCATCATTTAATACTCCCAAAATGGGGGCAACTTCTGAACCGCTTAAATGTACAAATAATCGACAGACTACATAGCGAGTCCTACCCATCATTTTATTAAATGC
>JASJCX010000346.1 GCA_030065255.1 Calothrix sp. MO_167.B42
CCCACACTCCCCCTGCCCCCGTTCGGACTTCGGCGTGAGCTCAGACGTTCGGCGAAGCTCAGTCGAGCCGTCGAACGCTGAGCTCACGGCCGAAGCCTGCCTCTTCGGTGACGGTTGATGGTTGTTGAGTTGAACAATACTGTCTTAACCAATATGTCTATTGCTATAAATTCTGGTTTTTTCCATTAAAACTACAGAAGAACGCCCCTGAACCAAATAACTATCTCCATCAATTTTTTCTGCTGTTTCTAATTCCGAAAAATCATAGGGTGCAGGTAGGGAAGTATCAATAATTCGATGCCAATAGTTTCCTGATAAAGGGGGTAATTCAAAATTTAAGGGTTCCCAATAAGCATTGAGCATAATGTGAAGATGTTCTCCCTTTTCTGGATGACATAAGGAACAAGCCAAAGTGTGAGAATACTCCCCATAATCTGGTTGACCTAAATATATTCCATGCCAAATTAAATGTGGTTTTTGACTGTTATGGATAACTTCTAAAAAGTTTTCTTGACGAAAACTTGCTAGGGCTTGAATAAAATGAATCAATTTTTTGACAAAGGTAAGTAAATCATTATGTTTACTTACTAAACTCCAATCAAACCAGCTTAATTCGTTGTCTTGACAATAAGCATTGTTATTCCCTTGTTGGGTACGTCTGACTTCATCTCCCATGAGGAACATGGGGGTTCCCTGGGACAGAAACAGAATGGTAAAGACATTTTTTATTTGCTGCGATCGCAATTTGTTTATTTCTGGATCATCTGTTACTCCTTCTACGCCACAATTCCAACTAAAGTTATCATTAGCACCGTCACAATTTTCTTCTGCGTTGGCTAGATTATGTTTGCGGTTGTAGGAAACTAAATCGTTCAGGGTAAACCCATCATGGCAGGTAATAAAGTTAACACTACGATTGATGTCCGTATCTAACCTCGAATAGATGTCAGGACTGGCTAAAATTCTTGCTGCTAGGGTTTTCACCGAATTGCGATCGCTTTTAATGAAACGGCGGACATCGTCCCGAAACGGACCATTCCACTCAGCAAACCAATCTGCCAATTCGACGAATTTACCCACGCTATATAATCCCGCCGCATCCCAAGCTTCGGCAATTAGCTTAGTTCCCGCTAAAACTGGATCGGATTCGATGACGGAGATAATGTTGGCAGTCCCCGCTTCTTCATGGATGGGTTCTCCTAAAATATTCCTTCCCAAGACTGTAGCCAAGTCAAACCGAAAACCATCAACGTGCATTTCCGCAACCCAGTAACGTAAGGAATCCAGAATTAATCTACCAGGGATGGGATGATTGCCTTTGAGAGTGTTGCCGCAACCACTATAATTTTTGTAGTGAGCGGGATTCTCATCTAAAATGTAGTAGGTTTGGTTATCCAAGCCCCGGAATGAGAGGGTTGGACCATCTTCATCCCCTTCTGCGGTATGGTTGAAAACCACATCCAAAATTACCTCGATTCCCTCCCGATGCAAGGCTTTTACCAAATCACGAAACTCATCCACCACATCTTGTGGATCCCTCTGGGAGCTGTAACCCTTATGGGGCGCAAAAAAGCCGATGGTGCTGTAACCCCAATAATTTTTCAGTCCAGGGGGTGCATCCTGGGGATCGAATTGGTGCACAGGTAGCAATTCTACTGCGGTAATTCCCAATTCCTTCAGGTAGGGGATTTTTTCAATTAAGCCAGCATAGGTGCCCCGTTTTGATGGGGATACACCGGAGTTGGGGTGGCGAGTAAAACCACCTACGTGTAGCTCATAAATGACACTACAAGCATAGGAAATTCTCGGATGTAGATCCCCCTCCCAATCATAGGTACTAGGGTCAATTACCACTGCTTTGAGGGCTTGGGCGCAGTTATCTCCTGGACGAATAGCTGCTTGGCGATCGTAGGTTTCATCCCCCACAATTGCCAGTGCGTAGGGGTCTAATAATACTTTGCTGCTATCAAAGCGATATCCTGTTTCTGGGTCAAACTTGCCGTAAGCCCGATAGGCGTAAATCTGTCCGGCTTTAATTCCGGGGACAAAGACGTGCCAGTAGTGATAAGTATTATTTAATACTGGGTCTAGCTTAATTGTCTGAGTTGGTTGGGGAGAATTAGCAGTATCAAATAAGAGTAGTTCTATGGCAGACCCATGTTGGGAAAAGATACAGAAGTTTACCCCATCAGGATAAACTGTAGCTCCCAAAGGAAAACTTTTTCCTGGTAATACTTTGAGGTTTTCTGTCATAATGGGTCACCCTTGGCAATTTCGATAGCATAAGTTTTTCTTTTACGGTCTTATAACATTTATTTATCAAAATGCGCCAATGGAAGAGGAAAAGGGGCAGGGGGCACCGGAGCAGGGGAGTTGGGAGTTGGGAGTTGGGAGTTGGGAGTTGGGGAGAAGGATTTTAAATTGCCACACTATAAACCCCGAGTTATTCAAAAGTTGGGGTACTCATTTTTCCCAACTGATTTATGACTGTTATTTTACCTAAAAATATTTAAGCAAATTAAAATTAACTTACCCTTAATCTGAAATTAATTTGCCAATAATTATTTTTAAAATATCAATAGCATAAGTATTTTCAATATCAAGGATTCTATAATCTACATAATAGATAAATAATTATCATGGGAATAAGAATATTCTATATTTAGGATTAGGATTCGATTAAAATCATAAAATATTATATTACTCTATTTACGGGTTAATAATTTAAATAAATTTACATAATTCATCTGCTCAAATAGTTCATATACCAGAAGAAGGATATTTGTCAATCAATAATCAAAACTAATATAAAATTTAAAACAAATGAACTAATGATCTAGATAATTTCAAATAATTCTTACCAGCTTTCAATTAAAAAATAGAAAGTTATAATGGCAGATAGTTATGTAAATGTCCGGGGTGAATATTTTTCTATTTGTAACTGAAAAAGTTTACCAATTATTATATTGATGTAGATAGGAACCTATTGCCAAAATTTTATTGCCAAAATTTGAGAAATATTGCCAATGACGTAAGTGGAAAGGTCTGATATTTCTACCACTGAATTTTTCCAGTATTTGATGCCATCAAATCCCAAATTCAAATAGAGTCTTAAAATTTACCTAGGAAGCGAGTAATATGGTTGCAACTCCCGAAAGATCAACACATGAAACTGAACTTAGTGCCTTTGGTACCGCCAGAGCAACAATCCCAGGCGCACCCCTGAGCTCGTCAGAGTTAGAAAAAATCCATAGTTACTGGCAAGCTTGTAATTACTTAGCAGTGGGGATGATTTACTTAAAAGCAAACCCCTTGCTCAAGCAACCTCTCAAGCCAGAGCATATTAAGCGGCGACTCCTGGGACATTGGGGAACTAGCCCTGGTTTGAGCTTCATTTATATTCATCTCAACAGGCTGATCCAGAAATACGACTTGAGCATGATTTATATGACTGGTCCCGGGCACGGTGCCCCAGGGGTTTTAGCTCCCATATACCTAGAAGGAACCTACTCGGAAACTTACCCCGACAAGAGCGAAGATGAAGAGGGAATGTGTAAGTTTTTCCAGCAGTTTTCCTTCCCTGGAGGCATTGGCAGCCATTGTACCCCAGAAACCCCCGGCTCTATCCATGAGGGGGGCGAGTTGGGTTATAGTCTTTCCCATGCCTACGGTGCCGCCTATGACAACCCCGATTTAATTGTGGCTTGCGTTGTGGGAGATGGGGAAGCGGAAACTGGTCCTTTGGCAACTGCATGGCATTCCAATAAATTTCTCAATCCCATTACTGATGGTGCGGTGTTGCCGATTTTACACCTCAATGGCTACAAGATTGCTAACCCAACCATCCTCTCTCGCATCAGTCATGAAGAACTGGCAGACTTATTTAAGGGCTACGGTTATACTCCTTATTTCGTGGAAGGTTCTGATCCCGAAACCATGCACCAGGCCATGGCCGCTACCCTAGAACAGTGCGTAGAAGATATTAGAAGTGTGCAAGAGCTAGCCCGTAGTAGTGGTATTGCCAAACGTCCCCGTTGGCCGATAATAATATTGCGATCGCCCAAAGGTTGGACAGGGCCTGGGGAAGTAGATGGGCACAAGGTAGAAGGGTTCTGGCGGGCGCACCAAGTACCCATGGGGGGTATGCACCAAAATCCCGAACATTTACAACTATTATCAGATTGGCTGGGTAGCTACCAACCAGAAAAGTTATTTGATGCCAATGGTACCTTGATTCCAGAACTCAAAGCACTGGCTCCCACTGGCAACCGTCGCATGAGTGCCAACCCCGTGGCCAATGGTGGATTAGTACGTAAGGCATTAATTATGCCAGATTTTCGGGAATATGCAGTTCAAATCCGCGAACCAGGAAATACAGAAGTAGAAAATACCAAAATTTTGGGCTATCTGCTGCGGGATATTATGTGCAAAAATCCCCAGAATTTCCGGGTATTTTGTCCCGATGAAACATCTTCCAATCGCCTGCAAGCCATTTATGAAGCCAGTAAGAAGGTGTGGATGGCGGAACACCTACCGGAAGATGAAGACGGGGGTGAGTTGGCTCCTGGGGGTCGGGTGATGGAAATGTTGAGCGAACATACCTTAGAAGGCTGGTTGGAAGGATACTTGCTTTCTGGACGACACGGTTTCTTTTCCTCCTACGAGGCTTTTGTGCATGTGATTGACTCCATGTTCAACCAACATGCCAAATGGTTGCAGACATGTAGGGAAATACCCTGGCGCGCTCCCATTTCTTCCTTGAATTTACTGATTACCTCCACAGTTTGGCGGCAAGATCACAATGGTTTTAGTCACCAAGATCCTGGTTTTATAGATGTAGTCACGAATAAAAGCCCAGATGTGGTGCGTATTTACCTACCCCCCGATGCCAATTGTTTGTTGTCAGTAGCAGACCATTGCTTGCGTAGTCGAGATTACATCAATGTGATTGTTGCTGATAAACAAAAACACCTACAATATCTGACAATGGAAGAGGCCATCCAGCATTGCTCCAAGGGATTGGGAATTTGGGAATGGGCAAGTAACGATGATTGTGGTGTTGAACCCGACGAGCCGGATGTAATCATGGCTTGCTGTGGTGATATTCCCACAATGGAATCATTGGCAGCCACAGCAATTCTGCGGGAAGAGTTTCCAGAATTGAAGGTCAGATTTATTAATGTGGTAGACCTGTACAAATTGATGCCATGTACTGAGCATCCCCACGGTTTATCTGATACAGATTTTGATACTTTATTCACACCAGATAAACCAGTTATTTTCAACTTCCACGGTTATCCCTGGCTAATTCACAAACTTACCTATCGCC
>JASJCX010000347.1 GCA_030065255.1 Calothrix sp. MO_167.B42
TAGGGCTTTAGGCGCAAAGGGCGCAAAGGAAAGAAGAAAGAAGGGAAATAGGGATATTCAATTTATCCATCAAAACTAATGCGATGAAGCACTACTACTCCACCACATTTGGCTAGTGCCTTCTCCCTTGAAAAATACCATAGTGGAAATACGAAAACATTCCACCTAAAGCTTTATTTGAGAATGCCTCAATCAAAGTTTATATCCAATCTGACGGAGAAAATTTTTGCGTTCTATCATATCTTCAGCAGATTCCACCCCTTTAGGAGAAAAGCCGTCAACAACGCCAATAATTCCCCTTCCTTGCTCAGTTTCTACTAAAATTACTTCTACAGGATTGGCAGTAGCACAGTAAATAGTACAAACTTCAGGAACTTGCTTAAGATGATTAAGAAAGTTCATCGGATAAGCATTTTTAAGTAATATGATAAAGCAATGTCCAGAGCTTATTGCTAAGGCATTTTTCTCAGCAACTGCTTGTAAAGATTTATCGTTTCCTGATAACCTAACTAAACAAGGTCCTGATGCTTCACAAAAAGCCAATCCAAACTTCACTTGTTGTGAATTTGCAATCATTACTTCATGCAAATCTTCAACAGTTTTGATAAAATGGCTCTGACCAATAATGATATTACAATCTTCAGGAATTTCGACTGTAACTGTTTCTATTTTCATGATTTATTTTAATTCTCTTGATTTGGATCTTTAACTGATTCTGAATCAACCTCTGATTTCATCACCCGCCAGCCTGTATGAGAACCCATCTTGCCTGCTTTCACAAACACCCAGCAGCCCCGTTGATAAGAATTTTTACCCGCTTCACATCTCGGTTTTACCCCAATTAATTCTTCTACTTCTTCGGTAGTTAGTACCCAAGACTTAGCTTGAGCATTTTCCAATACATCCATATACCAAAGTGGATTTGATGTTTGCAGACGTGAGTGGAGAATGTCTTCTAGTTTTTGCAGAGACTGGGATATTTTTGCCAGGCTTTCATCAATACGTCGCGTTGTTGAATCATCTAAATCTAATGGGGGTGCAGCAAGCTGATTAATAGTATTCTTGGGAACAGTATTTTTGGCAACGGTATTTTCTGGTACTGAATGTTCTGGTTGTTCTTGAGCATTTTTCTCAGGCTCGTGAAGTTGTGCCAAATTGCCAAATTGGCGGGCATCCTTTTGTAAATTGGCTTTAAAATTATCAACTGGCACCAAAGTGCGACCAATTTCCGCAGCTAAATTATTCAGAAATGTAGCTGCTTCTACTTGATTTTGTGTAGACATTTGAGCAGCTACTTGTCTCATCAATTTCACTAAATTAGAGTCAATTAAGTGTTCGTTTACTGCTAATATTTCGACTTCCGAACCACTAGGACAATCTAATAAAGATTTAATTAATTTCAAATAAGCTTGTGATTTTTCATCCTCACTTTGATGATGGACGGCTTCTTTAAATAAGTGATCTATTTGCATTGCCCAATGGTGTAAATATTTAGCCGTATCGGTTTTTCCCCCTGCTTCCATTTGTCTGGCAACTTGTTCGAGGACTTGCACCAACTCAGGAGTAACCAATTTTTCGTGGCGTTCTAATAATATCCACTCTTCACCGTGAGGACAACTTAGGAGTTCTTGAATTAATGTTAAATAAGCTTGGAGTTCTTGTTGTTTCATTTTCATAATAAATTTTATCTACAGTTAAACAGAATAATACTTTTGACCCTTCGCTATGCTCAAGAGCGTGCTTTTGACTTCCCTGTAGCGGTAAAAAAATTTACTTAGACATACATTCCCTAAATCTGTCTTATACAAAGGTGTCAGGCACTTAATAAAAATGTGTAACTTCCTCGATTAAAATAGAGGAAGATTCACCTTGCAAACTCTTTTCGAGCAATCGCTGTCAATGGGAAGCTTATAACTTAAACGCTCCGACATTCTTCTACAACCTATTTGTAGATCAAAAAATGGGGAACTTTATGAGCATACCAATTCTGTATGAAGCTGCGCTTAATCGCCCTCACTGGTGGAAGAGTGGGGCTAACCAAACAAAGCCTACCTGCGTGGACTGAATTCGGCACATCTTTATAAAGAAATGGTATCACAACTTCCTCAAATCATTCATAATGAATTGGGAGGTTGAATCGATGAAAGTTTTATGTTCACCTCCCCACCCTAACAGCCGTCAATACTAAGTGGATTATGTTGAAAGCAGCAGACATTATGACTACAGATGTTGCCACTATTCGCAGTTCCGCAACCGTGGCAGAAGCAGTTAAATTAATGCAAGCAAGAGGTTGGCATGCATTAATTGTAGAACGTCGCCATGACCAAGATGCCTATGGCATCATTACCGAAGCAGATATAGTTTACAAAGTAATTGCCTTTGGCAAAAATCCTGCCAAAGTGCGCGTGTATGAAATCATGAGTAAACCCTGTATAGTAATTAATCCCGAGTTAGGCGTGGAATATGTAGCACGGTTGTTTGCTGAACATAACTTGCTCAGAGCGCCGGTAATTCAAGGAAAATTACTAGGCATTATTTCCCTTGTAGATATCATGAACGAAAGCAAGTTTCTTGAGTCACCCCGGGTAGTGATACTAGAACAAGAAATTCAGGATGCAATTAAAAAAGCTCGCACTATTTGCAGCCAAACTTCCCCCCGTTCTGAAGAATGCGCCGCAGCTTGGGATGTGGTGGATGAATTACAAGCAGAGTTAGCCCATCAAGAAGCTAAGAAAATTGAGAAAACTGCCTTTGAGGAATACTGTGATGAGTTTCCAGAAGCAATGGAAGGACGGGTATATGATGCTTGGTGTAGCGGTTAATCAATCACCCAGACGCGGGGACGCAAAGACGCGGAGACAGGGAGATTATGGTTGATCCTCTCTGAAAAAATCATCCCGCAATTATGCAACGTCCAAAAGAGGTATCATATGGTAAAAGAATACTTAGTTTTATCTGATTGACGTTGATTATTATATCTGTATTTTCTACAGTAGAAAATATACTTTCAAGTATTAAAAATACACCGTAAACAAGCGATATGAAAAATAGCGGCGATCGCTCCCCATGGCAGTTTGGCAGATTACTCCAAACCCTGAATTATTTTGAAATTATTCCTGTCATTAGCTGGGTACAAAAAATATTCTCCAAATCCCAGCAAAAGCAAGTCCAACCCAATGGAGGGAAGCAAATGGGTGTAGTATTAGTGGCAGGTGCGACTGGTGGTGTTGGTAAGCGAGTAGTGCAACGATTGCAAGCACAGGGTTATCAAGTGCGATCGCTAGTACGAGATTTAGATCAAGCTAGGGAAATATTGGGTAATGATACGGATTTAATCATTGCAGATATCACTAAACCGGAAACTTTAACATCCCTAGTTATGGGTAAAATTCAAGCAGTAATTTGTTGTACTGCTGTGCGGGTACAACCTGTTTCTGGAGATACACCGAACCGAGAAAAATATTATCAAGGAGTGAAATTTTATCAACCAGAAATTGTTGGTGATACCCCAGAAAATGTAGAGTACAAAGGGGTGAAGAATTTGGTAGAAGCAGCCAGTAAATATCTACCAAAATCCAACGATCAACTAATTTTTGATTTTACCAAACCATCCACAGAAATTAGAGAGATTTGGGGTGCTCTAGATGATGTGGTGATGGGTGGTGTGAGTGAGAGTAATATTCGATTAACATCTGATGGTGCTTTATTTACAGGTAATGTTTCCACCGCTAATTCCGGCGGGTTTGCTTCGGTTAGAACTAAGAACTTTTCCCCTAGCTTAGATTTATCTAATTACCAAGGGATAGATTTGCGGGTGAAAGGGGATGGTAAACGCTATAAATTTTTCCTGCGCGGGGAATCAAAATGGGATGGTATTGGTTATAGTTATTCCTTTGATACAGTTCCGAATATTTGGACTACCATTTCTATCCCCTTTGCTGATTTAGTCCCCGTATTTCGCGCCAAAACTGTTAAAGATTGTCCTCCAATTGATGCTAGTAATATTTACTCTTTACAATTAATGTTAAGTAAATTTGAATATGACGGAGAATTAAACCCCCGTTTTTCCCCTGGGAATTTCAATTTACAAATAGAATCAATCAAGGCTTACGGTGCTAATTTACCACAATTTGTATTAGTAAGTTCTGCCGGTGTCACCCGCCCCAATCGTCCAGGAATTAATTTAGATGAAGAACCACCAGCAGTCAAATTAAATGACCAATTAGGGGGGATTCTCACCTGGAAATTGAAAGGGGAAGATAGTTTAAGAGCTAGTAGTATTACCCATACTATTATTAGACCTTGTGCATTGACAGAATCAGCTGGTGGAAAAGAATTAATTGTCGAACAAGGGGATAATATGAAAGGAAAAATCAGCCGTGAAGATGTAGCACAATTATGTGTGGCTGCCCTGCAACAGCCCCAAGCTTGTAATGTCACCTTTGAAGTCAAAGAAGGTGAAAATCAAGTGAATCAAATTGATTGGCAAGGTTTATTTTCTCAACTAAAAGTTGACAGTTGACAGTTGATAGTTCTTGAGTAGAACAATACTGTCTTAAGCAATATATCCATTGCTATAATACTTATGTTGTGATGGGTATTACAAATGATCAAAACTAATAAATTAGTGTTTACCCTATTTTTGATTACAATAATTTGGGGTGGATTATTTACTTACCCTGCTGCATCTCAACGAATAGAATCCCGTGTAAACAATCTCGAATTTGATATTAATCGTATAGAATCGCGGTTGAATCAGCTTGAATCCCAGATAGGTAGGACAAGTAGGGGTAGAAGGCCAAATCTGAGCAGAAAATCTCCCCGCAGAAGGGGTTTATCACAGCGCGAACGGGATAAAATGTTCGACCGACTGGCAACTTTAGTAATTGAAGTCAAACAACAAGTTCAAGCATTAGAAAAGCGAGTCAAAAAACTAGAATCGCCCTAATCATATATTACAGATGGAAGCGACAAATCACAATTCATCAATTACCTATGGAGGTGGATGTCACTGTGGCGCAGTACGATTTCAGGTGGTAGTTTATGAACATAAAGCTCTTAATTGTAACTGTTCCATTTGCCATAAAAAAGGGTATTTACATTTAATAGTGCCCCAAAATCAATTTACCCTATTACAAGGTAAAAATATGTTGACAACCTATACATTTAATACAGGTGTAGCTCAACATAAATTTTGCCGCATTTGTGGCGTTCATCCCTTTTATATTCCCCGCAGTCATCCTGACTGTATTGATGTAAATATTCGCTGTCTTGATGGTGATGTGATGGCTAATTTTGAAGTTACAGATTTTGATGGGGCAAATTGGGAGCAAAATATTGAAAAATTAATTACTTAAAATTCTATAGTTAGATAGTGGTTTTAAACTATATAATTTACTGGGTCAAATTAAATATAAAACCTCACCCCCAGCCCCTCTCTCCTTATTAAGGAGAGGGTGCATACAAGCGATCAAATTTATCCAACTGCTCACCGAACTACTCCCTAATATCAAATCCAGTTACATCGGAATGATAAAAAACCACTCCAGGCACAACAGAGCGCAGAGTCATATCATGTCCGCTTGAACACTTATCATTAAAACTCACCAAAATAGGGAGTAGGGAGTAGAGAGTAGGGAGTAGGGTCAGAGGAAAAATACC
>JASJCX010000033.1 GCA_030065255.1 Calothrix sp. MO_167.B42
AACACATCAAAATGGTCTTCTGGGTAGGATTGCACCAAATTCCCTAACTCTGACACCGAACCGCTTTCCTCCACCACCAACCCCAGAGGTTGCCTTGACGTAGCTTGGAGAATATTCCCTTCTTCTTGCTCAAATTGTAAAGGTGCAATACCTGGGTATTCTGGGGAAGTCGCCATAAACAGCAACCGCAACGGACGATTTTGCACCCCAAGAGTATGATTAGTCCTTTGCTGCACAGAACGCACGGGTAATAAATTCCGTAAAAATACCGTGCCATCATGTAACAACTCCCAAGGCAAATGGGCCAAACCCAACGCCACCTTTTGAGTTTGGGGGTTTAAACCTTGCGCCTCACTGGTTTGAATTAAATCCAGATAAATAACTTGTTCGTCCGTCTCCTCCGCCGCTCTGCGTAACCATCCTTCCTTCCCATCCAACCACGAATACAACTCCCGCCCAATACTTTTTAACTGTGCAGTATCATCCATTTCTTGGGAGTAATATTTTGCCTCACACAGTTCAATGAGTTCAACAAAGGCTTTTGTATCCAGACGACGATTACCATAGTCACACCTCAGCTCAAAAGTTTGGCTTTGACTGAGAGCAAAAGTAAAAGTGAGAGGCATGGGAGAATACACTGATTACATAGTTACTAATTATAACTACTTCATCTTCGTACCCCTGAATCCCTGATTAATTGAAAAGAATTATTTATTTCGCCCGAAAATTTCACAGCCAAGATGGCTGTGCCACAACCCATCATATTTTATCCTCTCCTTCTCTTCCTTTGCGCTCTCTGCGCCTCTGCGGTTTTTTATCTATCCATCAAAACTAATGGGACAGAGAGTAATTGGGCATTGTTTCCGAACCTAACAACACCCTACAGGCAGCAATATCTCCCTGCACCTTACCTGTCAACTGTCAACTATCAACTAACAACTATCAACTCCTAAATAATTTCAAGCTGCACAATAAATAGGGGTAGGCTCTACACCCACCCCCGTCATGGAAATATTTCTGCCTACAGATGCAGCTACAGGTTTTAAACTCTCCATCAGATTCACCATATCTGTTAAAGACAAAGCCTGTCTGGCATCAGAAACAGATTTTTCTGGCTCTGGATGACACTCAATAATTAACCCATCTGCACCACAAGCCACCGCAGCTCTTGTCACGGGAGCTATGAGTTCCCGCTTGCCCATGGCATGGGAGGGATCTACAATTACAGGCAAATGGGTAATTTGCTTCAACGCCGCCACTGCACCAATATCTAAAACATTGCGGGTATAATTATCGAAACTGCGGATACCCCGTTCGCATAACACCACATTGGGATTACCGTGACTGAGAACATATTCAGCAGCCATGACAAATTCTTCAATAGTTGCTGCTAAACCCCGTTTGAGTAACACCGGCTTACCCGCACTCCCCAAAGCCTTGAGTAAATCAAAATTTTGCATATTGCGGCTACCCACCTGCAACATATCAGCATGTTTGACAACAGCATCAATTTGGGAAATGGACATCACCTCAGTCACCACAGGAATATTATAGTGCGATCGCACCTCGGATAAAATTTCTAGTCCAGTTTCTCCCATTCCCTGGAAGGAGTAGGGGGAAGTGCGGGGTTTGTAAGCTCCTCCTCGTAAAGCTTGTATCCCTTTACCAGCAAGATTTTGGGCCACAGTATGCATTTGTTCAGAGCTTTCTACGGTACATGGCCCAGCAATTGTAACTAATTCTGTACCACCGAAGGAAATATCTGCTGATAGTTTAACTATGCTCTGGTGATGGGGATGTTCTTTAGCAGTAAGTTTAGCGTTCTTCATGATTCGGTTCTCCTCAAATTTTCAAATTAGTAGTTATAGCCGAAGAGGCAGGGGGCAGGGGGAGTAATGAGTAATGAGTAAGTTTCCTTAATACCGTCAACTGTCAACTGTCAACCTTCAACCGTCAACATAAAAAACAAAAACCCGGAACTGGGATGAAGTTCCGGGTGCTAATGAAAAATTGCCATGACGCTTTTTACCCGGAATTTATTCTGGACCAAAAATAAAAGCTATAAAACCAGTTAACTAAATAAATCATGACAATCCTTTCAATTTCCTTAAATTTCCTTAAAAACACAAAAACCGCAGAGTTGATTCTGCGGTTCGTCGGGTGATTTCCAAAGGGAAACTAGATTCACTCCCGGCGAACCACCTTATACCAAAAATAAAAGTAGGAATAATTACTTAACATCTGTGCGGCAATTGATTTAGTCTATCTCTATATTTAACGAACATAGCAAAAGTAACTGATTAAGTCAAGACCCCTAGAACACTTAAAAAAACAGGTAGACTCAGTACAATTTTGGCAATCAAGTTTATTGTGTGAATAGGACTACAAGTGATAATATCAGCCTTCTACAGCCAAATGACCTAACTGCTTCCCCCATGCTCCCATGCAAATTCTCCCACCCAAACTTCCCACCTCTAAAACCAAATCCCTAATTTCACCCCAGAATTTTAACCAACTTTGGGGGTTAAATTCCCCTGCTTCTACAAGCAGCACGTTTTGCGTTGGGGTAAAATCTCCGTTGCAATTCTAAATTCTAAATTCTAAATTCTAAATTCTACATTCTTTTAACGATGCCTAAGTCCAACTTTTTAAAATCATCTTTCAACGATAGAGATGAATATCCCTGTCCTTTATGTCGTGTCGGAAAAATTAATCACATGACGTTAATGGAGGCCATGTCATGTGACTTTTGTCAACAAATTTTCACTACGGATATAGAACAGCAACAAATCAAAATGCCTTCTAGGCAACCACCTTTAGTTTGGCGTTGGAACGGTTTTCATTGGACTGAAGCGCAATTGGAAGGAGTCAAATTAGGCTGGGGCTATGTCATGGCTGCATTAGCCTTTATTTTCATGCCAACTGCTCTAATTGGCGGCATAGCTTTTCATTTCCCCCTTCAAGTAGATGTTCCCCTGACCTGGATACCCTATATTTGGACGGGATTAACTTTTTTCTCCCATTTTGTGATTATATTTTGGTTAGTTTTGGAAATTTATCAAATTCCGGTGATGGCTTATTGGAGAGCTATACAACAGCGTTTGATTAGTAATTAAACAAGTTAATTGCAACTGATGAATACTTTAGGACTTCAAACAAATAATGTTTTCTCAAAAGAAAAATATATAATCTAATTATTAGTCCCAGCACTATAAATTGCTCAACTTTTGTCTCAATTAGTAACCTAGATGTTTTGAACCAAGAAAGAGTAAATTAAATTTGAATTATCAATAATTGTAAATTGAAACCTAAATGTGGTTTCATGAATTTTAATTACAAATAGTTGAAAAAATAGCAAAAAAGTGATAGATAATTATATTTTTTATAAATATGTAAATATAAATTGAATATAAATTTACAAATTATTAGGAAACAATGATTTTAGGGAAATACATCTCAAAAATCACTATACTTTAATCACTATACTTTAGCCCAAGGAATGGCAAAATAAAGTTAACCTTCCAGCAAAATGACTTATGAGAGAGTTGGAGCGGTATTATCACATCCTAGAATTGAGGCCTGGAGCGACTTTAGAGGAAGTCAACCAGGCTTACAAAGATTTGGTGTTTGTGTGGCATCCCGATCGCATTCCCCAAGAAAATCTTCGGTTACAAAAGAAGGCACAACAGAAATTACAGGATATTAATGAGGCGCGTGAGAAGTTGCGTTCTTATAAATCCAAGTACAAGCAGCACTCTTATTCCCATGGCCAAGGAGCAAGAACACATTCCCCTGGGCAAAAGTCTCAATCCTATTCCCCCAACCGCAAATCTCAATCATATTCTCCTAGCCAAAACTCTCAATCATATTCCCCCAAACAAAAATCAAAACCATACAAAGATTTGAGTGGTAAAGACTTTAGTCGGGCAAATTTGAGTAATAAGGACTTGTCTAGCAGAAATTTGAGTTATGCCAACTTTTTTGCTGCGGACCTCAGCGATGCTTTTATGCACAAAGCTATCCTCAGAGGAGCTAATTTATCGGAAGCAACTTTATTCAGAACGAATCTACTATTAGCAGACTTGAGAGAAGCTAATTTACGCTCTGCGAATTTAATTGGAGCCGATTTTAGTGGTGCTGACTTACGGGGTGCTGATTTAACAGGCGCTCGCATTCGTTCTGGTAATCGCTTGATGGTGAAATTAATCGGAGCAAATTTATCTGGAGCTATTATGCCTGATGGCAGAGTTTACGTTTGAGCGTTAACTGCCAAAATAGCCTCACCCAGGCGCATATTAAATCCATCCATGCCAAATTGGGCGATCGCTTGTTCCCTAAGCCATTTACCATCACAACGTTTATCTTGACCCGTCAGCATTTCGATACAAGCATTTGCCACTGCATTTTCATCCCGATGGGGTACTTGCCATCCCAATTTACCATCTTGCAATGGGTCAGCAGAACCATCATCGTCGCCAGATAACACAGGTATACCACAGGCCATTGCTTCGAGATAAACAATGCCAAAACCTTCTTGGGAAGGCATCACATAGGCATCTGCAAGGCGATAATGGTCAATCAGTTCTGAGTTAGGTACAAAACCAGCAAACACTACGCGATCGCTAACTCCTAAATCTTCGGCCAGTTTTGCCAACCTTGGTTGGTCATCACCACGACCAATAACTACATACTTAACCTGTGGAAATACTGAGGCAATTTTTGCCAATGCCCGAATAGTCACATCTACACCCTTATAAATATCACCAGACCACAGCCTGGCAACGGTCATCAACACCTTTTTTCCAGCCAAATCATAACGCCCTAACAAGGCTGGGGATTTATCTCCTGGAGTCAAGCGATCGCCATTAATAGCAGGTGGTAATATTTGGAACTTAGCCCCATCTAATTGGTTAACAGCACAGGCAACTTTACGAGTGTAACGACTAATAGTCCAAATCCCCACTGCATTTTGTAAACTACTTTTTGTTGCTTGGGTTAACGGTTCCCATACCTCTTTACCATAGGTAATCACGGTATAAGGAATTTTCAATGGTTGGCATATCATCGCCACCATAGGTGCCAGCTTGACATGACCGCAAAAAACGTGATTGGGTCTTTGGCGGAGCATACGTATCAATAAAGCCATTGCCATTGTGATTCTTTCTAATTGTGGCAATAGGGATTTAAAGTAATAAAAATTTAAACGTTCTGATGCATAAGGATTGTCATGATTTGGGGTATCCCGTAACAAAAAAACTTCACCCCTAATATCTGTTTTTAATGTAGAGTACGCTCGAAATATATCTTTTACATAAGATTGAATTCCACCTTCACAGGCAAAAATTTCTATAAACACGAATATATGGTTATCTTTATAACTTGACTTTTCACCCATATCCAAATATTTACTTATGCTTGTGGAAATATTGAATTAAATTCCAGGAAGTTGTCGAGTATGTGCCGTTCCATTGACAACTATGATAAATTCCTTATTGTGGCACAGGCAAGGATGCCTGTGCTACAGGTTATTATTGTTACCATTATATTTTATGGAACAGAACACTGGTACTTCATTGCATTAGTTCTAATAGTTCAAATAATTGTAGTGGGAGCGTCTCGCTCCCTGCCTAGCAATAGGGAGCGAGGCGCTCCCAATCCTTTAACCGGGCAAAATTAATGTGGTGGAGCAATAGGCTCAAGCAGTGATTGCAGGCGTAGCCCGACTTAAATCACCTAACCCAATGGATGATGCCCCAACCATGTAATTTATGAACTAAGATACTTGACAATTAGCAAACAATTACGATTATCATCAGCACGTTCATATTCAACTTTATCGGACAAACGACGTAGGAGAAACCAACCGTATCCTCCTGCTTGTAAAGTACCAGGCTTTGGTTCGACGATCGCATCTGGATTAAAAGGTTTTCCTCGATCCCAAATTCTCATTTCCAAGCGATCTAGCCACAAACTCACCTCAATATCAATGGTAGTTTCTGGAGGTAATGAGTGATGGGCATGGCGAACAGCATTGGTAAAGCCTTCTGCTAATGCTAAATTGAGTCGATAAACCTGGATTTCTGACCAACCAAATTTATATACATATTTGGAGCAAAATTGCTCAAACCATTTTTGTACTTGGCTGAGAAGTTTGAGCTCACTCTTTACTGTCAGATGGTCTTGCTGCATATGCTAAGCATGGACCTTGACTAAAATCAACAAATAACTACTACGACAACAATGTATAAATTTACCAACCATTTAAACTAACCCAAAAGCCTGAATTGACATCCTCCCAACTCCTTTAGGCGTGGGGATTCCTAAGACTCACGGCTTAGGTTTGCGGTTCCTTGCCCGTTCGGCTGACGCTCACGGCGGAAGCCCCGCAGGTTTTCGCAACTGCCCTTTAGACTTATGCCTATCAGGTTTTATGTTAGCTCCACAGAATGCAACGGTGCGCTACGCGAACAACCATACCATTTGGCTGCCTTGCATTTTACTACATCCTAGTAAAGCCGTCCTATAATCACGGGGTTTTAAACCCAAAAATCGCGATCAAACTGGGGCTTTGGTCGTGTTTTCGGTAATATTAAGTCAGTAGTTCAGATTGAATAACTTTTATCTTATCCAGGACTTACGCAATTGTCACAATTGGTGGTTGGTGCGTGACGTTATAAGTCTTATTGCTACGTTCAAATATTTTCATATCTCACGCACCCTACGCCAAAAAATATGCCAGTTGCGTAAGTCCTATTATCAATTGGTCAACGGTATTAACACCATTACATTCCATACCATTGAATTAGAGTAATTTGCAGATAAATGAAGTACAAGGTTACATACTAAAGCTCTTGTGGGATGGGTATCCGGTGCCCGTCTAAATGTATTTCGCGAGTTAGGTGAGAAAGAAAAAATTCTCTGTTTTTAGCAAATTTGATCGCTTCAAGATGAGTATATCCTAATCTAAGCAAGATTCCAACCATAATAAACATACGCCTGCTGAATTTCTGTAAAAGTAATTAGCACTTTTTCAGAAATTCGCAGGCGTTACAACAGTTCAATCCTGTTTCCTGTTATGAGAGCAAAACATAATTTTGGTAAACAAGCGACGCAAAATTAAAGTTTTCATTCATTCATAACCAAGTTATAGAAGGGTTCCTACTTAGAATAGACCCAATGTTAGGGACTTATCCAATGGGAATACAGCACCTATACCTAACCATACAGTCACTAGGGTACCAAATAAGAAAACAGTGGTAGCAACTGGACGACGGAAGGGATTTTGGAACTTGTTGATACCTTCAATGAAGGGAATTAAAATCAGACCCACGGGTACAGAACTCATCAACAAGACTCCTAGAAGCTTGTTGGGTACCGAGCGGAGAATCTGGAACACCGGATACAAGTACCACTCAGGTAAAATTTCTAGGGGGGTAGCGAAGGGGTTTGCTGGTTCACCTGTCATCGCTGGGTCTAAAACAGCTAGAGCTACTAGGCAACCAAAGGTTCCCATGATACAAACTGGGAAAATGTACAGTAGGTCATTAGGCCAAGCTGGTTCACCATAGTAATTGTGACCCATGCCTTTCGCCAGTTTGGCTCTTAGATTGGGATCGCTCAGATCGGGTTTTTTCAGTATTGACATTTTTTGAATCTGTTCTCCTGCTTCAATTGAGTTAAAGCATTTACCTAAGCCATTAACTTACAGCCAGTTGCTCTCAAAGGAATGTGCAAGTGTAGTGTAGTTTGCGACTTAATAGTTATCTATTAGCCACAAGTTTAAACTAAACAAACACTTCTTGCTATCCCTACTTGTTACTGGCTCATGGTTAATAACTGTTAATTACAAAGGACCAGAAATTCCTTGCTTCCGAATCATCAAGAAGTGGAACAGCATGAACACTGCAATTAACCAGGGAAGTACGAAGGTGTGGGCGCTGTAGTAACGAGTCAGAGTTCCTTGTCCAACGCTAGCACCACCACGCAAAAGTTCAGAAATAGTAGTACCAACAATGGGAATTGCTTCTGGTACACCACTAACAATTTTCACGGCCCAATAACCAACTTGGTCCCAAGGTAAGGAATAGCCTGTCACACCGAAGGAAACGGTAATGACTGCCATGATTACGCCGCTCACCCAAGTCAATTCCCGTGGCTTTTTAAAGCCACCAGTTAGGTAAACGCGGAAAACGTGTAAAATCATCATCAACACCATCATGCTGGCAGACCAGCGATGGATGGAGCGAATCAGCCAACCAAAGTTAACTTCATTCATGATGTACTGCACAGAAGCATAGGCTTCTGTCACAGTGGGTCTGTAATAGAAAGTCATTGCAAATCCAGTCGCAAACTGGATCAGGAAGCAAGTTAGGGTAATTCCGCCTAAACAGTAGAAAATATTGACGTGGGGAGGGACGTACTTGCTGGTAATGTCCTCAGCAAGTGCTTCAATCTCCAAGCGTTCCTCAAACCAGTCGTAAACGTTCGCCATACAGTTACAATTTCCTAGAAATATATCGGGGGTTGATGAATCTCCCAACTAGCAATTCGGGGATATTCGCAAACATCAATTCCCGTTTTTTGCTAGCTAGTTGCCAGAGTAATCATAGTTTAACAAAACTTAACACTCTGTTAAGGAGGAATGTATTGCGTTCTCCCTATGCCTAAAAATGAAAAATAGTAGGCACAAAGTAGATCTTATCGTTTTGTGAGCAGGATGCATCGCCATCATGGAGTTAAATTAAATGATTTTTCAATGCATCACTTCTATAAAAAAAGTAACATAGTCAAGAGAAGGATTCCATCAACGGCAAGGTAATTGCACCAATTTTTGGATAATTTGGGT
This sequence comes from Calothrix sp. MO_167.B42, assembly GCA_030065255.1. Classification (GTDB taxonomy): domain Bacteria; phylum Cyanobacteriota; class Cyanobacteriia; order Cyanobacteriales; family Nostocaceae; genus Calothrix_A. The sequence continues at coordinate 8,846 of JASJCX010000033.1, forward strand.
TACAAATAAAAATAAACATGGAGTTTATGCATAAGCGGGTTTTTCGGTCAGGATTAGCACTACTATTGGCTGTCTGGGTAGGCTTTTGTAGTTTTTGTCAGCCAGCAATGGCTTTAACAGAGGAACAACAATTAGTCTCACAAGCATGGAGAATTGTCAATCGTGCTTATTTAGATGAAACATTTAATCATCAAAACTGGTATGCAGTACGTCGCCAAGCATTGAAAGAACCCTTTAAAAATCATCAAGAGGCTTATGGGGCAATTCGGGATATGCTCAAAACCTTGAACGACCCCTTTACCCGTTTTTTAGACCCCGAGCAGTATCGTAGTTTACAAGTAAATACTTCCGGTGAATTAACCGGGGTGGGATTACAAATTGCCTTGAATCCTCAAACAGGTAAATTAGAAGTGGTTTCTCCCATTGCCGGTTCCCCAGCAGAGAAGGCTGGTATGAAACCCCGCGATCGCATTTTGAAAATTGCTGGTATTTCCACAGCACAATTGACCCTAGATGAAGCTGCTAACCGGATGCGCGGGCCTGTGGGTAGTCTGGTAACTTTGCTGATTGAAAGGGATGAAGAAGGACAAAAAGAAATTAGAATTGTGCGCGATCGCATTACACTCAATCCTGTAGTGGCACAATTACATTCTTCTACCCAAGGTGTACCCATTGGTTATTTACGTCTGACCCAATTTAACGCTAATGCTCCGAAAGATTTGGCGCAAGCAATTACTGATTTGGAAAAAAAAGGTGCTGCTGGTTACATTCTCGATTTACGTAATAATCCTGGTGGTTTACTGCAATCGGGAATTGAAGTGGCTCGTCTGTGGTTGGATTCTGGTGCCATAGTTTACACTGCCAATCGACGGGGTATTTTGGGCAGTTTTGAATCATTTGGTCCATCCCTGACTCAAGATCCACTGGTAATTTTGGTGAATGAGGGTACAGCTAGTGCTAGTGAAATTTTAGCTGGAGCGTTGCAAGATAATGACCGCGCCCAACTCGTAGGAGAAACTACTTTTGGTAAGGGCTTAATTCAGTCCTTATTTGAATTAGTCGATGGTTCTGGCTTGGCGGTGACAATTGCTAAATATGAAACTCCCAAGCACAAAGATATCAATAAGCTTGGTATTAAACCAGATAAGGTAGTTCATCAAAAATCAATCCAACCCAACCAGATTGGGACTAAAGCCGATCTTCAGTATCAAGCTGCACTGGAAATGTTACAGAAAAATGTTGTGGTAGCAGGAGCAGCTTAGGGGGAAGGAGTTAAGAGTTAAGAGTTAAGAGTTAAGAGTGAAGGATAATTAGGTTGAGATTCTTTGCAAATCCGTAAAAGCAAGCTGCAAATTAGTATATATTTCTCGGTACTTTTAATATCCGAGGTATTAAATTTTATGAAAATTAAACGAAATTTAATATTTGTATGCTGTTTGTGTATAGCTGCATGTTTGTGTGTTTTGACTAATTTTTCCACCCTTGGAACTAATGCCGTTACGTTTAACAAATCGGAAAAACCTGTTACCTTACTCAACAATTTAGGCAATCACCATCATCAGATAACTACCAGTGTCCCCAAAGCCCAACGTTATTTTGACCAAGGGTTAATCCTTGTTTTTGGCTTTAACCATGGGGAAGCCTTACGTTCCTTCCAAGCAGGAACCAAACTAGACCCTAACTGCGCCATGTGTTACTGGGGTATGGCTCTATCTCTGGGGCCCAATATTAACGCTTCAATGGGCAAACAATCAATGCCCACCGCTTATCAAGCGATCCAAAAAGCCCAACAGTTAGCAAGTAAAGTTAGTAAAGTTGAACAAGGCTACATTCAAGCCCTAGCTCAACGCTATTCTGCTGAATCTGTAGATGAACGCCAAGCTTTGGATCTGGCCTATTCCCAGGCGATGAGAAAACTTTCCCAGCAATATCCTGATGACTTAGATGCAGCCACCCTATTTGCTGAGTCCTTGATGGATATAATACCCTGGAGCTATTGGACAGAGGATGGACAGCCAAGACCTCAAACTCAAGAAGTAATTAATACATTAGAATCAGTATTAAAGCGTAATCCCAATCATCCAGGAGCCATCCACTATTATATCCATACAGTGGAAGCCTCACCCCATCCCGAACGGGCAGAAGCAGGGGCAGATCGCCTCCGTAACCTAGTTCCCGGCTCTGGTCATTTGGTACATATGCCATCCCACATCTACTTACGGATTGGTCGCTATCATGATGCTGCGATCGCTAATCAAAAAGCAATGAAGGCTGATGAGGCTTTTTTGGCTGATTCTCAACAACGAGGTATATACTCAGCACTGTATTATCCCCACAATATCCACTTCTTCTGGTCTTCTGCCAGTATGGAAGGACGCAGTTCCGCAGCCATGGCAGCTGCGAGAAAGTTAGTTGCCAAGGTTTCTCCCCAACAGGTGAAGCAAATGCCGGGGGCAGAAATTTTCTTGCCAACTCCCTATTTTTCTTTGGTACAGTTTGGCAAATGGGATGAAGCCCTCACCGAACCCAAACCACCAGCAGAATTTACCTATGCTACGGCAATGTGGCACTATGCCCGTGGCATGGCGTGGGCAGCCAAAGGTAGTCTTGATAATACCCAAAGGGAACAAAGCAGTCTACACAATTTATTGTCTTCCCAAGGGAATAAAATAAAAGCAGCATCTTTTCCCGCCCCATCTTTGGTAAAAATTGCGACTCATTTGTTAGATGCAGAAATTGCCAACCTCAGCAATCAGAGTTCCCGGGGCATTGCAGAATATCAAGCTGCGGTCAAAATCCAGGATAATTTACCCTATATGGAACCACCTTATTGGTATTATCCAGTACGTCAATCCCTCGGTGCAGCTTTATTAAAGTTAGACCGGGCAAAGGAAGCAGAAGCAGTTTATCGAGAAGATTTGCGACAGCATCCTCACAATGGTCAGTCTTTATACGGTCTCGCCCAAAGCTTGCAAGCACAAGGGAAACAAAAGGCAGCAGACGAAGCACAACGGCAATTTAAACAAGCTTGGTCAAAAGCTGATATTCAACTTTAGGGTTGACAGTTGACGGTTGACGGTTGACTGATAACTGAAATGACGGTTGACCGAATTTCTGGACTTGAACTACTTGGAGTTTGCTGAATAGCTTTAAAACTCTTATCTTGTAAGCTTTTGCTGACTATTTTTTTTGTCGCAAAAAATGCAAGATAATAGGGATATAAGGCAATACGGTTTGTGTTAAGAACAATGGTAGGTTGGGTGAAATGAAGTGTAGACGCGACAGCGGCTTCTCGAAGAGTAACCCAACAAAGGATTGATAATTTTGGGTTTCGTCCCTCAACCCAACCTTGTATATTGAGAGTAGTAGTAGACCTTCCCAACCTTGGATCTCAAATTTTTTGGAGTCCCAAAAATTGGAAAAAATTGGGTTAAAATTACCCTCTGTTGATATAACAATGGACATATTGGTTAGGACAGTATTGTTCGACTCAAGTACTGTCAACTGTCAACTGTCAACATCAAAAACGTCCTAACTATCTTGGCACTGCTATATCAGTCTTCACAACAGGGGTTGGTTTTGTAATAAGGCCTGTAAATCTAATTGAGCGAGTTTTCCATAGGCATTATCTATTACTCCTTTACCCCTAAGAAATCCAGTATTTGCACCAGGTAAAATATATTGAAGATTATCTGGAGAAAACTTGGCTAGCAGGGAACTGAGGCTGTTAATTTGTCTACGCCAGTGGAAAGTTTTAGCTGTACGTAGGGGTTGAGGTTCCCCCTGTTGATTGGGAAGCAAGTGGCGACCAGAGAAAATTATACCTCCCTGATGACCGTAATAAAGGCAAGAGGAACCCGGAGAATGACCAGGAGTCCAAATTAACTCTATGCTGGGATTTAACTGCAATTCTTCCCTGAAAGTAGTCACCTTTAATTCTGGTAATAGATAGGCTTCTTGCTCCTGAATTAAAATTTCACAATTAAAGGTTTGCTGAATCCCTGTGATTTTACCAATTGCTCCTCGATGGGTAATGAATAAGTAATCTATCCCTCCATGGGAACTTAAAAAATCTTGATTTGCGGTTTCCCAAGCAGGACAATCAATGAGAATATTAGCTTCATTTTCTACAATAAGGTAAGATGTTCCCCCCAATGTGTCCCGACTGGGAGGAAAGGCAAAAATATTTGGGAGTATAGCCTTTGGTTGCTTAGTTTTATGACTTAGTTCTTGGTTTATGGGGCACATAGTCAAAGACGAAATGTAAGGAATGATGGAAAATAGAATAATAGTGTGGAACTAATGGATAAATTTAACTCCAGATTTACTCCCCATTGTTAATCATTTATTTTTAGTGATTAAAGTTAAATATCTTGCTATTGGTGTTGAGTACCGTAGTGCTGACACTGCAAGTGTGACATTTCCGAATAAAATTTAGAAAACATGACATCACTCTGGCTTATCCTCCTCCTAGGAATACTTACTTACCTCATGGTGCAGCGCAGCGTAGCCGACATGACTCGGACACCAGTCTGGCTGTTATGGTTGGTATTAATGATGCCAGTTATGATATGGAGCTTTTGGACTGCAAAGTATGGTTCTAAACTCCCTTTTGCCCTGGTTATCACTCCTTTAGTAATCAGTTCTGTTACATACTGGGTATTGTTCCAGTGGGGGCGTAAATCTGTGAGTAACAAACACAATAAACCCTCAACACCACATTCGCAATCGGCTATTAATCCTACCGCAGAATCCTTACCAGTGCGTCCTCTAAAAACAGAAGAAGAGAAATTATTACGAAATTGTTTTTCTTGGTCTGTGTACTATCTGCAAAATATTGAATATTTACCCCAAGCGGTAATTTGTCGAGGGCAGCTAAAGACTACATCTACTAAGGCTTATGAGCAGATTAAGAAAAATATTGAGTCACAATTTGGCGATCGCTTTTTGTTAATCTTTCAAGAAGGTTTTAATGGTAAACCTTTCTTTGTGCTGGTTCCTAATTCCCAAGCTCGTCAGGATTCAGCTACCGGCAGTCAAGAAAAGCTGACTAAACCAGCATTAGCCCTTGCTTTACTAGGTACAACTTTAGTGACAACCACCTTGATTGGGGCACAAATTGCCGGAATCAAGCCGGATACATGGAATTCTAATCCTTCAGCAATTCTGCAAGGATCACCCTATGCCTTAGGTTTGATGAGCATTTTAGGTGTGCACGAACTAGGTCACTATTTTACAGCTCGGTTCTATAAAATTCGTTCTACCCTGCCTTATTTTATTCCCATGCCTTTTTTCTTGGGAACATTTGGTGCGTTTATTCAGATGCGTAGCCCCATACCTAATCGTAAGGCTTTATTTGATATCAGTATTGCTGGACCAATTGCTGGTTTTATATTTACTCTCCCTCTGTTATTTTGGGGATTGGCCCATTCCGAAGTGGTTCCCCTACCCAACGAACAACAACGATTTCTAGATCCAAATGCGTTGAATCCCAAATATTCATTTTTATTGGCATTAGCTGCAAAGTTAGTCTTGGGCAACCAATTAGACTCCCAATCAGCAATTGCTTTACATCCAGTGGGGGTAGCCGCTTGTTTGGGGTTAATTGTGACTGCATTGAATTTAATCCCCGTGGGACAATTGGATGGGGGTCATGTGATCCATGCTATGTTCGGCCAAAGAACAGCCATGTTGATTGGTCAAATTTCCCGTTTACTGTTTTTACTATTATCTCTAGTACAACCAGGAGTGTTTTTGTGGGCAATTATCCTACTATTTATTCCCTTGATGGATGAACCGGCACTAAATGATGTGACAGAATTGGATAATAAGCGCGATATCCTGGGATTAATGGCTATGGCTTTATTGATTGCCATTGTGTTACCACTTCCCCAAGCGATCGCTAATTGGTTACAATTTTGATTCTAATCAAAGTAATTGTAAAATTTCTTGCGCCGCGCGATCGCATACTCCCACATCTCCCATCTTTTCTCGCATTTCTTGATAATCAGCCTGCATCTGCTCTCGATTTTGGTAATTTAACAACAATTCCATTGTTGATTGAATAATATTTTCTGGAGTTGCAGTTGATTGAATAAATTCCGGTACAATGCCTTTCATTACCATGAGATTTACTGGCGAAGCGAAAGGAAAGGTAATTTTCAAAATCCTTTTTGCTATCCAGTAAGTCAAGGGATGCAAACGATACAGAACCACTTGTGGCACATTTAAGAGTGCTAATTCTAAATTGACGGTACCACATTTAGTAATTGCTAAATCTGCGCCAGCTAATACCTGTTGCTGTTGATGGGATATAATAGTGGCTGACAATCCGTAGTTTTGTATTTCTTTTTCTATCTGCTCTCGGTAAATTTCCAGAGATAAAGGAATCCAAAAATGAACATGGGGTAATTTAGATTGAATTTCCTGCGCCGCTTGGAACATCACTGGTAGTAAGTATTTAAGCTCCTGACGACGGGAAGCAGGAACCAGTGCGATGGCAATGGCATCATCTTTGATACCCAACTGAAAACGAGCTGTCTCCCGGCTAGGGAAATTTTCCATCCGATCCACCAAGGGGTGTCCCACCCAACTCACGTCAGCACCTCTGTTTTGAAAGTAACGTGCTTCTTCCGGAAAAATAGCTAACAATTTATCGCATACCCCGAGTATCTTAGCTGTATCGCGGGCAGTGGCGGATGAGACCCAGGTTTGAGGAGCAATATAATATACCACAGGTACCTGTGGTAAATGGCGACGTATATAATTACCAACACTGATATTGAGACCCATATAATCAATCAATACCACCAAATCGGGAGGGTGTTGTTTGAAGTGGGCAAATGTTTGGCGTTGGACTAGAAATGTGGGCAAAAGAAAGGGGACAGCTTCCAATATTCCAAAGGAACCAATACTAGTAGTATTTTCCAGCAAAGTCGCCCCTGCTGCGGCCATTTTTTCACCACCTAGGGCAATTATTTCCAAGTTCAGACCAGATGCAGCCCCTTGGCGTTTGAGTGCGGTAACCAGGAGGGAGCCCTGCAAATCTCCAGAGACTTCCCCCGTACTAATAAATATTCGCATTTTGAAAAAATTATCAGTTATTATTGCCCAAGTAAAGGGAACTTAGATCGCTGATTGCACGGATTGCACTGATTCGTGTAATGCGGAAATGTGATATAAATCACGAACTTGGGCGCAAGCATTGCGCCCCTAAATATGTATCAATATTTTCGTGAATTGATATAACTCCTAACTCCTAACTCCTAACTCCTAACTCTTCATTCTTCATTCTTCATTCTTATTGTTTGCTTTACCTTTTCCTGGAACCAATCCTCGTCTTCCTGACATTTGGGATAGTAAGAGAAAACGGCGTAAATTGACTAACTCTTGGGTGTCACCCAAAATTTCCAATTGTGACAAGGATTCTTTAAAAGTCAACTGGGAACGGTACAGTATACGAAAGGCTTTTTTCAAAAGTTGGAAATCCTGGGAATCCATACCAGAGCGTTTGAGCCCCACCAAATTCAAGGATCTAATGCGTGAGGGGTTACCCTCAACTAACATATATGGGGGTACATCTCGGTCAATTCTTGCCATTCCTCCCACCATTGCCATCTGACCAATATGGACAAATTGGTGAACGCCAAGTACTCCGCTGAGTCTGGCTCGTGATTCGATATAAACATGACCGGCTAAAGCCACGGAATTGGCGATTATTACCGAATCCTCTATAAAGCAATTGTGACCTACATGGACATAAGCCATAAGTAGATTACCATTGCCAATGCGGGTTTCTTCCCCCGCACCGGTGGCGCGGTTAATGGTGACATATTCCCGAATTAGGTTTTCATCGCCGATTTTAACCCAACTAAACTCGCCATTATATTTTAAATCTTGGGGTTCCATACCGATGACGGCACCGGGATAAATTTTATTTCGTGACCCAATTTCCAATGGTCCTTCTAGCACTGCATGAGCGCCAATAGTAGTTTGAGGACCAACTTTAACATTCTCTCCAATCACAGCATAAGCCCCGACTTGCACTGTAGGATGTAATTGGGCGTTAGGATTAATTACAGCAGTGGGATGAATTAGCGTCTTCAAAGGTGCATCTCCAGAATAGTCTTGAGTGCTAAATGTTTAATCATTCTTAGGACTTACGCAGCTGGCACCTGATTCTTGTAGGGTGCTGTGACATTTTGCTTGATTTTTACGCAATAATAAGGTTTTTGTGTCACGCACCACCCGTGTATTGTGACAATTGCGTAAGTCCTGATTCTGTTAAGTTGAAAAGTCAGTAAAGCGACTTATGTGTGAGGGAGGCAAAAATGAAAAAGCGATCAAAAGCTGTTATGGCTTGTTATTTAGTTCTGATATTGGTAATTTGAAACTTAGTAAAGGCACATCACAAATAGTGCCCCTACATCATAAGCAAATATTTAGTTAAAAAGGGAAAACATAAGTTCACCTTTTGCAGCTAATTGACCATCAACTTCGGCTTGAGCCTGCATTTTACCGAAACGACGTTGTTTGAAGCATAACAGTTCCACAGTCATAATTAGTTGATCGCCGGGAACAACTGGGCGGCGGAATCGGACTTTATCTATACCAGCAAATACAAACAGACCTCCTTCTGACCCTGGCATTTGTGTCATGACTACACCACCAACTTGTGCCATAGCTTCTACAATTAGTACTCCTGGCATTAGCGGTCGTCCGGGAAAATGACCTTGAAAATGGGGTTCGTTGACAGTGACATTCTTAATCCCTACAGCTTTTTCTCCAGGAATATAGTCAATAATACGATCTACAAGCAAAAAAGGATATCTGTGTGGCAGTAGTTCTTGAATTTCTTCAGAAGTGAAAGTCTTTTTCACTTCTGAAGGGGTAGATGTAGAAGTGTTGATGATGTGGTCTTGGGTGACGATTGACATTGACACTATGGTTTATTGTGAGTTTTGATTATGGTGTGTAGGTTGCCTTAAAACCTCCCTAGTTGATTTTAGATTTGAGATTGGTGGTGCTGTCAATTACGAGCTAGGCTCTGACTACTGACTGCGATCGCTCTAAAATCTTTTGGGCCAGTTGAATATGCAAATTATGGCTAGCTTTATACGCAAAGAAATGAGCGCAGGGAAAAGTAAAAGTCGCTAATAAACTTAAGTCTCCTACTAAATCCAGAATTTTATGACGTACTGGTTCATTTGCAAATCTTAAGGGGGGATTTACCCAGCCTTGGGAACCACAAACTAGGGCATTTTCTAGGCTACCACCTTTGATTAAACCTGCTTGCTGTAGATGCTCAATTTGATGGAGTAAGCCAAAGGTGCGTGCGGGAGCAATTTCTGTAGCAAAGCTAGTACGAGCTATTTCTGGATCTGTGGTTGGAGTCCAACTATGCCATTGATTGCCAATGGCGGTCAGGTTAAAGTCAATACCATAGGTAAAACGGGTTTCTAGGGCAGGAAAGGCGCAAACAAAGGTATCACCCTCTCGCACCCAAATAGGTTCCTCTATAGCGGGTACAGAAGTCTCTGGTGCCATAGATTGGGGCAATAGACCAGCTTGAGTAATACTTTTGACCCACTCTTGTGCGGAGCCATCTAATAGTGGCACTTCACAGCTGTCAATTTCAATGCGAGCATTATCCACACCCATGACTGCTAGAGCTGCAAGTAAGTGTTCTACGGTGCGTATGCTGGCCTCTCCCCGACCTAATTGGGTGGAAAGTACTGTTTGATTGACTGCTGTTACTTGTGCAGGAATAATCGGATTTTCTGGTAAATCTACCCGCACGAAATAGCGCCCACTTCCGGGCTCTGCTGGTAGTATGCGTACTTGAGTATTCAGACCACTATGTAATCCTACTCCTGTGTGGATAATTTCCCTGGCTAAAGTTTGTTGTTGCATTGATTGTTTTCAGTTGACGGTTAACTGTTGACAGTTGATGGTTGATCGAAGGCACAGGGCACACAGGTCCCCTTCTTCCATTGGGATAAAAAAAGCCTCTTCTTAAAGGAGATAGGGGGTTGACCGAATTTGAGATTTTCAATTTTGAAAAATGGAATTATTGAAGATTCAAAGCATTCAAAATTGATTGACAAGCCCCTGACTTTAGGCATGGGGTCAATTCTTTCAATCTAAAATCTAAAATCTAAAATCCAAAATCTAAAATTGATAGCAAAACCAGCTCCTCTACTTGGGGAGGTTCCAAGTAGAGGAGCTGGCTCAACTTTCTGCAAAAATAATTAAAATCTTTCTCCAATACCAAAGTTAATGCGACTATCCCCATCGTCATTAAATCCAAAATCGACACGGATTGGACCAAGGGGAGATTGCACTCGCACACCCAAACCATAGCCAAAACCTGTACCATTTTTGTTTAGTAGTTCCCCTGCTCTGGTGGTGGTTCCTAAATCCGAACCAAAATCTGCAAATAAGGCACCACTAATCACGGAAAATAGAGGGAAACGATATTCCATGGAAGCTTGTACGAAACTGCGTCCACTACTTAAGCCTCCTTCTTCATAACCTCGTACAGAGTTACTACCGCCAAGGGTAAATGCTTCGTAGGGAGGTAAATCTCCTATGACTGTCCCCCCTTGGACGTTAAATGCTAGGGTTTCCGCTCCTTTGGCAAATTTGGTAAAATCTACGGGTATATATTGGCTGTAGCTTCCCCGTAATCTAGTCATAAAAATATTACCTTTACCAATTGGGATGGATTGATCCAAGCCTAAGCGGAAAAAGGAACCTTTGGTAGGTTGTAAAGGATTGTTACGGCGATCGCGGGATGCACCTAGTTTGACTAAAAATAAATCATCATTACCATCTCCCGATTCACTTAATTCCAGTAATTCATTTGTGTCCTCTGTGTCCTCAACTCTACCTTGTGTCCTGCGATTTCCATCTGCGTCTTGAATTGTAACCCTTTGATACTGTACTCCAGCAGAAGCTACCCATTCCGAACGCTCATAGGGATTCCCAGATAGGGGTCGAGAAAAGGTGACACCACCACCGGTACGGACAACCCGGGGGCGATCGCCATCATCATCGGGGTCGTCTGGATCGAAGGTTTCAATATCTTCATCTTGACCATCAAAGATTAAGGAAATTGACTGTCTGCGGAAACCGTTCACAGTATAGGAAGTACGGTTGGGGTCACCAGCAATCCAAGGATCGGTAAATCGGGCATCAAATAAAATTTCCCGTTCTCCTAACTGAAATTCAGCCCCCAATTTTTGGTTTCTACCGTTGAGGTTTTGCTCTTGGTAGCTCACGGTACCAAATAAGCCACTTGCGGAACTAATACCCGCACCCGCAGCGATGGAACCACTGTTACGTTCAACTACATTCAATACTACATTTACTTTGCTGGGGTCACTACCAGGGTCAAGGGAAACGTTAACATCTTCAAATAAACCCAATCCAAATATCCGTTGTAGGTCTTTTTGAACTTTATTGCGATTAAATACTTGTCCAGATTTTAATTCAACTTCTCGCTTAATGATGTATGGCTGGGTGCGTCCTTTGATTGGTCTACCTTTATCATCTGTGTCTTGTCCTTCCTTATTGCGGAAGCGGACGCGAATGTCTTCTACTACACCTTCGGCAACTTGTAAAGTAACAACACCATCTTCAGAAACCTTAGGCGAACCAACTACCTGTGCTAATACGTAGCCTTGGTCTTGATAACGCTTAGTTAAATTTTTAACACCTTCTTGTAAATCTCGCAGGTTGAGAATTTTTCCGTACTGGTCTCGAAACACCTCATCTGCGGCTTCTGGTTTCAATACTGAGTCTACGTTTGTACCTGGATTCGCTTCTATTTGTACCTTAGTTAAAACTGGGTTAGGCTGCACTTCAAAGCTAACCCGTACCCCTAACGGTGTATCTTCTGGTACTGCCCGCACATTGGAAAAGAAACCAGTGGCAAAAATGGCGTTAATATCTTCCTGGAGTTGGGAACGGGTTGTGGTTCTCCCCGGTTTGGTACGAATTGCCCGATAAACTTGATCTTCCAGTTCTGATGACAGTTCCCCCGTACTCGATTTTACCAATACTTCAGAAACTAGTACCCGAGTTTCTTGTTCTGGGGGGGTTTGCTCTGGTTGAACTTCAGGTGTGGGTTGGGTTTGCTGAGTTTCAGGGGTGGGTTGGGTTTGCTGAATTTCAGGTGTAGGTTGGGTTTGTTGAACTTCAGGTGTGGGTTGATTATTAGTAGGAGTTTGGTTGGGAGCTTGTTGCTGGGTACCTGGTGGGGGAATATCTGGTACGGGAGGTTGGGAAGCTTGTGCTATTTTTCCCTGGGAATTAGCAAGTGGTACAACTAACCCTACTTTTGTTTGTGGTGATAGTTTTACGGAAGCGGTAGGATTTTTTGTGCTATTGTTGGCACTTTTTAGTTGATTTACCGGAAAATTGGGATTTTTTCCCTTGTCTGTCAGGGATAATTGCAAATTACTTCCTAACAACTGGGAAGGAGATTTTTTAGATGCCTTCAAGGCTGCAATCAAAGACTCACGGGAACGGCTGTTTGATTGGGAATTTGCTTGTGGTACTGCCGACATTGATTTTACAGATGCCGGTACTACTTTGGTATCCAGACCATTGTCAGTAATGGTTGGTACTACCATTTCTGGTATCGTCGTTTTTGCTGACGGGTTTGACGAGCCAGAATTTAACTGTTGTTTACCCTTAATTTTGGGGATTACCACCCCTTTTGTATTATTTGTTGGAGTTTGGGCATTTACTTGCAATGAAGTACCCAGAGGGGCTGTAATTGCCACCACTGTAGCCAAAACGGGAGATAAGCGCATTTTATTTACATTCCTCTTCACTTCCACACATCACTACCCTTGGGTTTTGTCAGTTTGCTGATATTCAGGGAGTCCCTTGGGTTTGTGTCACTTGTTTCAACCCAGTGGCTTACCGTTCATCGCAGCTGAATTTACCAGGCAATTATGCTCTTATGTCTAGGGCAAAAGTAACAATATTATGCCTTTTTAGTTGACAAAACAACATAAAACGATCCCAAAATATTTTTTTTCAACTAATACACACAAGACATAAGTATAAAATGATTACTTTTTACTTTATTTTGGATCGGTTCAACCCAGATACTAATAAACTCGGAAACTAGAGCTGTGTGTCACAATCGGTGGTTGGTGCGTAATCCTAAAAGCCTCATTGCTAGGTTCAAAGATTTTTGCATGGTGTCACATACCCTACATCAAAAAATATGCTAGTTGGGTAAATTCTAAGACCAAAGCAGGGTCAATTACTAACTTGCATTTTGGTCATTTTGCCCCTCTATTGTTTGTAAAATCCTTTGTAAAACCTCCTGGTATGCATCTTCTACATTTCCTAAATCCTGACGGAAACGGTCTTTATCCATAACTCGCAGGTTAGGATCGGTTTGTGAAGTATCCCATAAACGACAGGTGTCAGGACTAATTTCGTCAGCTAAGAGTATTTGCTGTTGGGAGTCCACACCAAACTCCAGTTTGAAGTCTACAAGGGTAATGTCACATTGCTGAAAAATTCCCTGGAGTAATTTGTTGATTTGCAATGCTAGATGGGTAATTGTATCAACTTGTTCCGGGGTTGCTAGTTGCAATAAATATAAGCGATCGCTTGTCAGTAAGGGGTCTCCCAAACTATCATTTTTATAATAAAATTCGACCAATGGCTGTGGTAATAAGGTTCCTAGCTCTAAACCCGTTTGTTTACAAAGACTACCCGCAGCAATATTTCGCACAACCACTTCTATCGGTATAATTTTTACTGCTCGGACACGCATTTGGTTAGGACTAGGGTTATCAATGAAGTGAGTTTTAATACCCTGAGTTTCTAAGGTTTGAAATAACTTACTAGAAATGCTACAGTTCATCCTCCCTTTATCAGTAATTCTCCCCTTTTTTTGGGCGTTAAAGGCTGTAGCGTCATCTTTGAAGTCTGTGAGCAGGATTTCTGGATCTTCGGTTGTATAAAGAATTTTAGCTTTGCCTTCGTATAATTTTTGGGAATGAATAGGCATGGTAAAAAATCAAGTGATGAAATATGGATTGCTTCTATCACAATAACCCGGGAGCGTGAGAACCCCTAACCTTAAAAAGAGGATGAAACGTAACGGAAGCGGATTTCAACCCAGAGTTTCGTTATTTGTATTCATATATTTTGAGTATATTTAAATACGACTAGCTTTGACTTTTGTTTGTTCAATTAATTAAAACTAGTATAAATACTGTATGAGGTTTTTCCTATTAGAACGTAAATATTAAATTAGTTTTTACTCAAAGTGTTATCCGACAGTTAAAATAATTCGTAATGTAATAAGTTTTGTAGTGAAAATTAGTGATAAACCTACAAAACTTGCCACTTTTAGAAGCGAGGGACTTAAACCCGCAAAATTGTTTAAATTTGGGAAATTTATCCAAAAATTAATAGTAAGGAGATAAATATGCTAGATAAAGATGATTTTTTGTATCCTCGCAGTCGCTATTACGGTCAAGTAAATCCCGAGAATCTAGTATTCAATGCTAATTTACAGGAATTTGCTCAAAAAACTAGCTACATTTGCAATTTAGAAACTTCTGGAAAAATTACACCAGAAGAAGCCTATGAGCAAATTAAAGAACTGTGGAAGCAACTCAAACGCACCAAAAAACAATTGAGAATTGGCGAACAACCTTTTAAAGATGAAAATGAATAAATTAATCCTAGAAATACGGAATCAAATATATGTTATTTAAATGACAAAATCCAAGTACCATCCCAGGATTCTGGAGGTGGTATTTGCTGGTATTTTTCAGTACGTTGGATATACATATTAACCACTGAATCTGTGGGTTTTATTGTTTGGGCGGTTTTAAAGCATAGCATTGCTTGCTGGAAGTTACGTGATAAATATGCTGCCCTACCAGCATGATAATGTAAGAGAAACTCCTCCATTTTCGAGTCCAAAGGTGTTTTGCGATCGCCAATCACTTCATAAATTGTTACCGCTTGATTTTTGCCCTTGACACGAATTTTGTCTAGTTGACGGGTCCAAATGCGATCGTGGCAATGTTGGTAAGTAAATTCGCTGAGGATAATATCACATCCATATTCTTTTGTGACTCCTTCCAAGCGGGAACTCAAATTGACTCCATCCCCAATTACGGTATAGTCCATGCGCTTATGGGAGCCAATATTACCAGCTACAGCTTCCCCAGAACTAATCCCAATACCAATTTGGATTTGGGGTTGTTTTTGAACAATCCGCCGTTGGTTAAATTCCTGTAGTCGCTGGCGCATTTCTAGGGCGGTTTGCACCGCTTGCCAACCATGATTTTCATTCAGGGCTAGGGGGGTACCAAAAACAGCCATCAAGGCATCCCCAATAAACTTATCTAAAGTACCTTCGTGGTTAAACACTGCCTCTACCATAGTTTCAAAATACTCATTGAGTAGGGAAACCACTTCCGTTGCACCCAAATTTTCCGTCAGGGCTGTATAGCCCCGAATATCGGAGAAAAGCACAGTTACATCTTTCCGTTCCCCTTCCATTAAGCTATCTTCCCCCAAGGCCATTACCTGTTCGGCAACTCTGGGACTAAGGTAACGGTACATGGTGGCTTTCATGCGTTTTTCTTGGCTAATATCTGACAACACTACCACCCCGCCCCTAACTCCTCCTTCTGGGTTCGTTAAAGGATTAACAGTTAAATTAATACTGCGGGCAATTTTTTGAATATCATTGCTACTCAATAACTCCGACTGGGGGGTAAGGGGTTGATTCCAGGGGATAAACACATCTGGTGAGGAGCGATCGCTCACTGCCAAAATGGTAATATTGCGATCATTATTCTCCTTTTTATATAACCCCAAGGTCAAATTTTGTTCTGGTACATAATGCTTTGCTCCAGTTTTGAGGCTATCTTGGAGGCGCATTTGCAAATTTTCTATGGGCACTACTTCCCAAACCAACCGCCCAATCAAATTTTCTGACCATACAGACTTATAATTTTTACCATTTGCTTCTTCTAGGGGACAACCAAGCAATTCTAGAGCCGCATCATTAATGGTGACAATTTGCCCTTCCATATCTGTGGAAATTACGGCATCTGAGAGACTTTGCAAAATATCTTTCTGGTACTGTTTCTCCAGGAGTACATTTTCAAACAAGCGGGCATTTTCCAGAGCAATTCCAGCTTGGATATTAAAAGCCCGCATAAATTCTTCATCGGATGCGGTAAAACTGCCTTGATGCTTATTAATTAACTGGGTAACGCCAATTAACTCGTTATCAGAATTAAATACTGGCAAACATAGAATATTGCGAGTCACATAACCCGTTTTTTTGTCTATAGTGGGGTCAAACCGTGGATCTTTATAAGCATCGGTGATATTTAAGGCTTGACCTGTGGATGCCACGTAACCCACAATACCGCGATTAGCAGGAATACGGATTTCCATAGTTGTTGACTCATCCGCCGTGGCTACCTTAGTCCACAACTCCCCCATTTCTTTGCGGTACAAAAACAAAGTACTGCGATCCGCTTGCATCAGGCTCCGTGCCTGTTCCATCACTATTTGCAATGTAGCTTCTAAATCTAAACTTTGTCCCAAAGTCTGAGTCGCCCTTAATAAAGCTGTCGCTCCCCGTTGTTTTTTTGCTACCACATAAAAAGACTGGCAAGTTTCCAAAATAATGCCAATGGAAGCGGCAAAATCCCGAAATCTTTCCTCATCTTCACTATCAAAGGAACCATTGTCAGTTTTATTCGTTAGCTGAACTACAGCCACAATTTGATTTTTGCTACTCACAACGGGCATGCATAAAATATTGCGAAATTTATAGCCCATTTGTTTTTCCAGTTCTGGGCTATATAGGGGATGGGTTTGTGCTTGTGCAATATTTAGGCATTCACCAGTACTAGCAACATGGCCGGGAATACCCATTTTGATGGGAGTACGAATTTCTAAAGGTTTGTGGACATTATCTTGGGGAACTTTTGACCAGAGTATACCTTTATCGTAATCAACTAAAAAAATGGCAGTATGTTCTGCCTGGAGAATTTGCCCTATTTTGAGGGTAATAGCTTCGAGTACCTTCTCCAGCATATTCTCCAGGGTTTCATTGTTAATTAACTCAATCGCCCGGAGAAATTGCTGAAATTCCGCAGTAATAAAGTCGAGTAAACAAACAAATTCATTCACCGATAGGTCTTTGACACGACGTAGTAGGGTGTGAGTACGATTAACTTGAGTTAGTTCTGTCAATGTAGCCAACACGCTACCAACATTGGGGAGTGTCATGGGGTGAGGGGTGTGGGGAGTGTGGGAAGTGTGGGGAGTGTGGGGAGTGTGGGAAGCAATATTATTTCTTTCCCTTTTTCCCTCCATCACTCTTTTCCTAATTCACTATTAATTATGCTACTTGAGAAAGCTCAGTATACACAACTTGACGATAATAGTTTTGCAACTGACCTGTGGCAGCGGCCCATCCCCATTTTTCCGCTTCTTTGCGGGCATTTTGACGTATTATGTCTCGTTCTTGTTTCTGTTTTAACAATTTTATGGTTGCTGCGATCGCACCTTCATCCCCTGATGTTGGTTCAAAAAGATACCCATTAACCCCATCGGTGACAATATCTGGAATGCCCCCGGAGCGAGCTGCCACTACTGGACAGCCAGCTGCCATGGCTTCCAATAATACTAATCCCAATGTCTCGGTGCGAGAAGGGAAAATAAAAGCGTCAGAACTGGCAAAGGCTGCTGCGAGTTCATCGCCTACTAAATATCCAACAAAATGGGTATTAGTGCCAGCAAAATGTTCTTCTAAAGCTTGACGATGGGGTCCATCACCCACCAGTGCCAATCTGGCACCGGGAATTGCCTCTAAAATTGGCTTGATCCGTTCTATTTCCTTTTCTGCAGAAAGGCGACCTACATAAAGTAAGAGGGGGCTTTCTGGATGATCTTCAGACAAATGCGATCGCATTTTGCCACTCATCTGCTGGGGATGGAATGTTTCTGTGTCCACTCCCCGTTGCCATAAATCAACCCGTTCTATACCGTGGCTACTAAGTTCCTCTACCATTGCGGTGGAGGTACATAAATTTAAAGCTGCTTGATTATGTGCTGTTTTCAGTAGTTCCCATAAAAACCCTTCCAACATTCCCAAACCATAATGCTGGAGATATTGAGGTAAATGGGTATGGTAGGAAGCAACTAGGGGGATGTTATGTAATTTACCATGAAAAATACCAGCTACTCCTAAGACTGCCGGATTCACCACATGAATTATATCTGGTTGAAATTCCTCCAATGCTTTACCAATAGCAGGTCTTGGTAATGCCATTTTTAATTCTGGATACAGTGGTAGAGGAAAACCGGACACTCCATAAATTTTGGCTCCCTTGTATTCACTCATACCACCATCTGGGCAAATCACTAATACGCGATCGCCTTGGCGTTGTAAATGTTCAACAGTATGTCGCAGACGTGTAACAATGCCATCAACTTTAGGCAAAAAGGTTTCAGTGAATAGGGCAATTTTCATAAAACGGCTTCGCAAAGTTACTTAGTCTCGCCCTAGGGGAGACTAGATCAACTGGACTGAATTTAGGCACTTCCAAATTAAAAACATCCCATCCTAAGTATTAGGCGATGGAAAATCTAAGCTTTACCCATAACTGCCAATGGTTAGAAAATTCTTGTGGGATAATTTATTTTCTGGAGTTCCTTTAGTTTTTACGTCTAACTTCTAGAGTTATCCGTTACCAAAATTATTGCAGGAGATGGCAAGCTTACCAAGAGGCCACAATTGAATAAATTTAGTTCAATCAAGCAAAAATGATTGACTATTTCCCCATTACCTCCTTCATTCATGAAGGTTAGGAGATTGTTGAAGGTTCAAACCGATGAGCCGTAAATTTTTGCTTCTGACTTTTAGTTGCGCTATATCTTTGCTCTTCACTCGGGCAGGCGATAATTTTGAGCTATATAGTAAAAAAATCGGTAGTAGTCGTTAAACTCTTGGCTCGGTGCTTTTCCTTGCCAATAGTATTTCACTTCTCCTTGATGGAATTTGATGCCAACTGTACTTTCTATTTTTCCTATTTCCACTGTCATTACCCCAGAAATTCCCTGGATGTTTTTAAAGTTGGGATTAATAGATTTTTTGGCGTTAGTGCTTGTGTCGGTATTTTTGATCAGTTGATTACCCGCCCAACCGCGAATTTCTACAGAGCTTTTTTGTGGTGATATAAAAATAATTCCATCATCATTATCTGGTTTCACTTCTTCCCAGTGACTGGGATAGGGAAACTCAAATCCATAACGGGAATTTTTGTATATTTTCCAAGACTGACTATTCCCTTGGAAACCTGGCACACCACATCCTGACAATGCCAATAACAGAATCAGCGCATAAACTTTCCAATGGAAGCTCCAAGTCAGAGCTTTTGTACTAGTAGTCATATGGTGCTACGCGCGAATAATAAGTAATAAGTTTACTGTTCATAGATTACTGTTCATCGGTTTAGGCATTCAACAATGCCCTGAATAATTGCGTATTACTATATAGGAATCCGGTTTAATTTGCCACCAAAAGATATTTAGGGTGTGTGAGGAGCAATAGTAACGCACTAAACCCCTGATAATCATGTGTTAGAACGGAATTCGTAACACATAGTACACTAACTAATTTGTCACAATCGGTATTTGGTAGGTAAGGTCAATCGGTAAATCCAATAACAGATTATCTGTTTTTCAAAATCCTTTCATTGAATGACCCAAACACCTTGGCAGATCCCAAAAAATAAGGGTTTCAGCTTATTTATAGGTCAGATTAACTTGTGGTCAATCAAAACAAATAGTAAAGAAATGTAACGAAATAGCCGTCAAAACGTTTTGCTGTCTTGACAACTAATGTGGGAGCAGATAACGTAAGATACATACCCGGGTAAGACCAATGAAAAGTTATATGCAAACTAAGCAAAAGGTCACTTTGTATTTATCAGCAGAACTGCACAAAAGGTTAAAAATCCGTTCAGCAGTTGATTCCGAACCAATGTCAGAGTTAGCAGAGCGAGCCCTTGGCTTTTACTTAGCAAATTCTGAATTAGTGGATGAAGCTCAAGCCAGTTATGGCGCTACCCATAGAGTATATTCCTGTCCTACTTGTGATAGTCCTTTGCTCATCCGCGATCGTGAATTGGTTGCTTTAGGTAATCAACCAGGTGTAGTACCTTGTGAACCTGTCTCCATTGAAGAAAAGCAAGAGAGCGAAGTATTTTTGCAGAACGAGGAAGAACTGGTTCCCTGCTAGATAGAAATTGTGAATTATTTATTCATATCTAATTCTCAGATTTTTTAAACAAGCTGATAACGATGTCTGTACTGTCTTTATTAGGTCTCAAGTAGGTTGATGTATGAAAGAAGAGCTCAACATTCTCATTCAAGCTCAATACCCCTTAATCTACCTTGTGACCTCCGAGGAAGAGCGGGCTGAGCAGGCAATTTTCAATATTGCCCAAGCATCCAAACCACAAAGAAGAGTCTATGTTTGGACGGTAACTCACGGCATCGTAGAGTATGGTCAACCCCGGAATGTCACTCAACATAATACGGTTTCCCCAGAAGCGGCGATTGAGTGGATCATTCGGCAAAAAGAGCCAGGTATATTTATTCTTAAAGATTTACATCCATTTATTGATGCTCCTGCGACTACAAGATCTTTGCGTGATGCGATCGCTGGCTTCAAGAATACGCAAAAGAATATTATATTGATGTCGCCCATGCAGCAGGTTCCCATAGAACTGGAAAAGGAGGTAGTAGTTTTAGATTTTCCTTTACCAGACATGGGAGAGTTAAACAAAGTTTTAACCCATCACCTCCAGATTAACCGTGGACGCAAACTGGAAACAGATGGGCGGGAAAAACTTTTGCGAGCAGCTTTAGGCTTAACTAAAGATGAGGCAGAAAAAGTCTACCGTAAGGCACAGGTAACTTCTGGAAGATTGACGGAAGATGAGGTAGACATAGTTTTATCAGAGAAGAAACAATTAATCCGACGCAATGGCATATTAGAGTACATTGAAGAAGATGCAACTATTGATGCTGTTGGTGGTTTAGAAGAACTGAAAAAGTGGTTAAAGCAGCGCTCCGATGCTTTTACAGAGAGAGCTAGGGAATATGGATTGCCCCAGCCAAAAGGTATGCTGATTTTAGGAGTCCCTGGGTGTGGTAAGTCTCTGATAGCAAAAACAACTTCCCGGTTGTGGGGTTTACCAATATTACGTTTAGATATGGGGCGAGTCTACGATGGTTCTATGGTAGGGCGTAGTGAAGCGAATCTGCGTAATGCTTTAAAAACAGCCGAGTCCATATCCCCAGCTATCCTATTTATAGATGAATTAGATAAATCTTTTGCTGGTAGTGCTGGTTCCGGCGATTCTGATGGCGGTACTTCCAGTAGAATATTTGGTTCTTTCCTTACCTGGATGCAAGAAAAGAAATCCCCAGTATTTGTGATGGCAACTGCAAACCGAGTTGAACGTTTGCCAGGGGAATTTTTAAGGAAGGGTCGCTTTGATGAAATTTTCTTTGTGGATCTGCCCACTCCTGCAGAACGTCGGGACATTTTTACTATTCATTTGAATCAACGTCGGGAAAATATAGCCCGGTTTGACTTGGAACAACTATCAAAAATGTCCGACGGCTTCTCGGGGGCAGAAATTGAACAGGCGATCATTGCGGCAATGTACGAAGCTTTTGCCCAAGGTCGGGAGTTCACCCAACTAGATATTATTGCTGCGATTAAAGCTACATTGCCACTGTCTCGAACGATGCAAGAACAGGTGACAGCCTTAAGAGACTGGGCAAGACAGCGGGCAAGACCCGCC
>JASJCX010000348.1 GCA_030065255.1 Calothrix sp. MO_167.B42
ATCATTGCCGTTGCCAGTCTTGATAGCGGCAAAGTTGACGATGCCTGCAGAGCCAGTACCGTTGATGTAATCATTGCCATTGCCAGTGTCGATAATGCCAAGGTCGTCGAGAGCACTGTTGAAGATGCCTACACAGTTACCAGTGCCGGTGATGTTGTCATTGCTGTTGCCAGTCTTGATTATGCCACGGTTGCCTATACCAAAGCCAACACCAGTGCCGGTGATGTTGTCATTGCCGTTTTCAGTGTTAATGGTGCCACGGTTGTTGATGCCACTGTTATCGAACAACTGAAAGCCTGGGCGAGGGGCTGGGGGAGAGGGGAGAATGTCATCGACTGTAAAGTTGGAAGTACCGATGATAGTATCATCTCCTGCAAGGGTGTTGGATGTAACACCGGTTGCGACTATAATTAGATTGCCTCGATCAACTAAGTCAGCTTGATTCGTCCATGTGCCGAGTGGATTTCCAAATTGATCTTCCCAACCTGTTTGAGTGAGTATGGTCGTCATAAATGTTCTCCTGGATAAAGGTGATGAGTGTGTGAGGAGCAAGAGTTAGGCAAGTGGCTTAATATAATTTTTCCGGAATAATAATATCAAAGGTAATGAATTGTTTTAATAAAGTTATAAATAAGTAATAAATAATATATTTATAGTCAAATGACTGGAAAAAAGTAAGGAGCAAAGAAAACAAGCCACACATAGCAATGCCGTCAAACACTCCGGCACCACTTAATGGTGTTACCCAGGAGCACGGCAGCAAAAAGTAAAAAAGCCACATTGGGAGAAAAACCCAGTTTGGCAACTGCGACTTCTACTACATCAAATGCGATCGCTTATCGCGATCAATATGACGACCAACAAAAATCGAGCGGTCACACAATGCATGTCGGCGAATTTTTACAGAATTGTCCTCAGCAATTTTATTAATTAGTCGTTCTAATTCTTCTCCTGCCCAATAACGAATGGGAAAAATTTCCACTTCTGCACTAATACGGGTTCAATAAAATATAGACAAAACTGCCCAGCCTTACCCAAAATTTACCCTGTATTTCCACTAGTTTTGGCTTGCTGCGCGGGGGATTTTATACAAATAACCCAGCCCTTGCAACGCGTTAAACCCCCGCGCAGCATTAGCGTAGCGTCTCCGTAAGGAGATAGGCTGGGCAGTTTTGTCCAAGTTTTCGTTAGGGGTTTCGGGTGGGTAGATATAATGGCACCATTCTCAGAAGTAGAGAATTAACTAATGGAGAAATTCTTGATCAGAGCTTAACTTCAGAAAACTCAGTACCTGTTATGCCAAACTATTAGTTAAACATCATAGATCACATTCAAAATAAAGGTTTAAAGACCAAAATCATATCAAAAGGCTAAAATGTTAACTTTTATGGTCAACTTTCCTTGTATAGCTTGGGTTTGAAGTTTTTAAATAAACTTTTTAGCACACTAAGTACCGAAGAAGCATTTATTTTTATTATTATCACGCACTAGCTTCATTACGAGGTGCAAAATTTCCCATGGGTACTTGAAGGGAGGAAGTGGTTGCAAGCCGGCAACCACTTCCTCCCTTCCTCATAATGATTATCATTATCGTTTAGATGTGACCTCTTGAATTTTTTGATTAATTTATTCTTTGGAAGTCCCAATATAACACTACTTATTTATAAGGGTTTCAGATCGTGTTTCTTAAGAGGGTGCAGAATGTAGATCACAAGGTTCCAGTGATTCCGTAATTGCAAATTGTCCAAACACTAGGAAATTGCAGACTCTTTCAAGAACTTGGTTAATGGTATCAAAAATAATCATAATTAAAAACTCCTAAATAACTCCTAAAAAAGGGGAGACCGACCAATAAAAAGGGGAGACTATAATCCTGCTACCCGACCACAGTCTCCCCATTTACGATGGTTGATAATTTAATTATTAATCGCTTGTGATAACGATTTAGCAATGGTTTGAGAAAAAACTGTCCCAGTAAAAGGTAAAAGTGGGACACTAACTAAAGGATGCTGAACTCTCCTCATTAGAAGTTTTAATACGTTCCGAACCTTTAAATTGAATCCCTTTAATCATAAGGTTTTCAGACTTCAAGTTTTTCTTACCGACCAAAATTTCCCCATTGCTATACAAAGGCCTGATATAATCTTGCTTATGCTACGCGATCAAACCTTAGATACAAGTTATATTACGTAATATTTAATACTTATTAATAGCGAAACAATATAGAAGTAAACTCTCGTAAATATCCTCGCCAAACCAACCATTCATGTCCGCCTTCGGTTGGGAACCAAACATGTCTAATTCCAGCTTTTTCTAATTCTCTATGGATTGTTTGATGAGTAGAGTAAAAATTATCTTGAGTACCACAACCCAACCAAAATAATTTT
Organism: Calothrix sp. MO_167.B42; assembly: GCA_030065255.1. GTDB lineage: Bacteria > Cyanobacteriota > Cyanobacteriia > Cyanobacteriales > Nostocaceae > Calothrix_A. The sequence continues at coordinate 2,388 of JASJCX010000348.1, forward strand.
AATTTTAAATTAGCTAAAGTTGGATTTTGAAAAACTCCACCATAAGATGTATCAACATTAAAATTTTTCAATAAAGAACTAAAACCACCGACCGAGGAAAACTTGTCTAAATTATTCAAGCCAACTTCTAACGCTTGTCCTCCTCCCATAGAAAGACCAGCAATAGCTCTAGAATTTCTATGAGCAATTGTCCGATATTGACTGTCAATCAAAGGAATTAAATCTTGGATTACTACTAGGGGGAAAGCTTCATTTTTCCAAGAATCTGGTGGAAGTTTTACCCCTGGTTTAGTTGCATAACCGTTGTCCATAACTACAATCATGGGTACAGCTTTACCTGTGTTTATGAGGTTATCAAGAATAAAATTAGCTTTACCTTGTTGAGTCCAAGCCTGTTCACTTTCACCAGCGCCATGCTGTAGATAAAGTACGGGATATCTGCGTTTAATATTAGCGTTATAATTAGGTGGAGTGTAAACAAGAACTCGGCGTAATTTACCGGTTACTTGGGAATGATACCAACGTTGGCGTACTTCGCCATGGGTTGCTACTTTAGGATTATAAAAATCAACTTTGGGATCGGGAACTTCCAATCCACTTGTAGCTTTTCCCCAACCAAAATAAGTTTTACTTGCTGGGTCGTTGACTGGGGTACCATCAATGATTAACTGGTAGTAATGGAATCCTGAATTTATGGGAATTGTCACCATCCATAGCCCATCTTCACCACGAATTAAATTAGTTGGTTTTTTCCCAAATGGGTTTTTAGAGTCAAGTCCGACAACTTGTACTGTTTTAGCTAATGGTGCTTTAACACGAAATGTTACCTTTCCATCAGAATGGATATATGGATATTCTTTGTTTGGGACGTTAGAAGGTGCTCTAGAGCCATTTTTTAATTGTGCGTAAACTGGTTGGGAACAAATTAGAGAAATAATAAAAGCAATATAAAAGGATGTGATTTTGTTCATTTACTGTGTGTGGTATGTACAGGTAATAATGGTAATTTTCTATTTATTAAAGTGTGAGTACCCATTTAATTTGAAGGTGATTTTTTGTAAAGAATGAATTCTTGGTTACGGAAAGCAACTGGCAAATCTAAGCGATGTTCAATATGGGTTAGAAAATAGTCTGCTTGATATTTAAGCATGAGTTCTCTGGCTTGTTTTGTTGTCAAGCGGTTATAGCCATCAGAAAGTTGTTTAGTAAAACTCCGCAAATGATTAACTCCTCTAAAGTTACCACTCAAATCACGTAGACGTTCATACCATTGGACAATGCCAGTTTTGGTTTGGGCTAGTTGCTTCCATGTAGCAATAGTTCGGCGTTCCGTCAAAAAAGTAATATTATCAAGTCCTGTAGGTGGGGCAACGATAATGGAATCTTTTGGGGTATATTTTCTTATCCAATGAGTCATTTCTTTCCACTCAGGATATATTCCTTGGTGTTCGTTAGGAAAAAAACGCAATGCCTGAAAATCATTTTGCATGATTACTATTTGGGGTATTTCGATCCAATGAAGCAGGAAAATACATATGAGTAATAGGAACCATGGAAATCTTATTGCAGAGAAAATATCTTGTAAGGCACAGGAAAATAGTAGGCAACTAGTGAGAGGAAGTATTACGTCAGCAATTCGAAATGGGTAATACTGTAATAAGAGTCCTTGAGAATCAAATGGTGCGATCGCCAGTCCGAAGAAGAAAGGGATTAGAGTGATGAGGGTAAACTCAAATAGTGCGATGCGTGCAGTATAGTATTGGGAGAAATTTCCCTTGTGTTGGATTAGCCAGATAATAGCAATACTGAGGAGAAGTATAGAAAGGTATACTACTAAGTTAATCCACTTGTGTAAGTCCCAAGATAAGGGATTGAGATGGAAGGGTAAAGCCAAAAAAACATATATGTAAGAAGGTAGTAGAGAACTCTTAGGAATAGATCCAAACAACTGCTGTAGCACTGGCAGAATTGCAAAGGTACTACCTATAAGGTAAAGCAACAATAGTGATGTTAATTGTCGTTTATTTGCAATACGAGTTTTTGGCTTTAAAAATAGCCATCCTAGTACGCTTAGAAAGGTGTAGCCGCCCACTAGAACATGAAATGAGGTTGCTAAACCCAGGAAAAAGCCCATTAGGGGATAGCGTTGCCTGAGCATTAATCCAATGGCTAGTAATACAAAACTGTATGCAAATACCTTAGTCTCGAGTCCTCCAATAAGCCATTCTCCGGCAACGATACCTGTGGTAATCCATTGACCATTGTTTGCTTTTAAAAATAGGCTAATAGCTAAGATTAACAGAGATAATGGTAGAAAACGTCTTTTTTTGATACTTGCAAGAATAAGGCCAATAGCTAGCACAATTAAAAGGTTTCCAACCCACTTGATGCTGTTACCTGGTATCAAACCTACCAGACCAATAAAGTTTCGATACTCGTTTGGGGAAGTAAATAAACTAACAGCCAGCAATAGCACAAGTAGATTTAATCCTAGCTTTCGAGCGATAAGTACTAACCCTGAAGCAATGAAGCTGTAGGAAACTAGCCGTCCAATTATAGAAGCAGTGAGAAATCCCCAATTCACTATTAGAGTGCCAACAATCTTTTGAAACAATATTCTGTAGCCTGGTGGTTGGTTAAGATACCAATCTTGTGGAATCCAGTTTGGGTCTACGTATTGTCTGGCTAAAGGTAGGACATCTACTTCGTTCCAAGCCATATTAGCTTTTAACAGTAATCTTATGCTTAGTAAAGCTAGTAACGCTAGAATTTCTATTGCGAACCAAGGCACGCCCATGAAATTCTGTCGGTTCTGGACATTTTGTTTATTCATGCTTGAAGAGCTAAATATCTTGTCATATTAATTTAATTTATGTTGTTTTGAATTATTTTTATAGTAAATCTAAATCTCCTGAGAGAGAAAATATGGCTAATAGTAGAAATATTAGACGATCCAGGTTACTTTTGAATAAAAATCTTACTGTGAGCATACTGTTAGCAGTAACATTGATGCTTCTAATATTTTCAAAATTTGAAATCGGACAATCTAAAACATTGCCGTCTTCACCTCAAGGAATAGCGCAAGCATCTAATAACAGTGTATTTGCTGTTACACCTAAGTTTGATGAGTTTTGGGGGTTTGTGGAAGGTTTATCGGTAGCAAAAATTGGTTCAAAGTACGGTTATATTAATACAGATGGTACTATTGGCATTGAAGCAAAATTTGATGAAGCCGATTCTTTTAGTGAAGGACTGGCACGAATAAAAATTGGTTCAGTTTACGGTTTTATTAATAAAAGTGGAAAAATAGTTATCTCGCCACAATTTAAAACAGTTGGTTCATTTAGTGAAGGT
>JASJCX010000349.1 GCA_030065255.1 Calothrix sp. MO_167.B42
GAAAGGGGAACCCTAAATAGACCATTGACAATCACGAAGCTGAAGGAGTCTTTAGAGGCTCGATTTGCTCCTACTGTGGATCGAGAAGCTGTAGCTCCTGGTTTATTTAGTTTAGGCCGTCAAATTCGTAGTCGGGTTCTACCATTGCTATCACGTTTACTCGGTTTATCATCGACCGCTTCGCGAGATAAAAAATGACAGTACAACAGAAAATTCAATTGCAATATTTACCCTCCGATTTAGAACCAGAACTGCTACCTAAACACGTAGCAGTTATTATGGATGGCAATGGTCGATGGGCAAAACGTCAAGGATTACCCCGGATTATGGGTCATAAGCGGGGAGTCGATGCCTTGAAAGATTTGCTGCGCTGTTGCAAAGATTGGGGGATTGAAGCACTAACAGCTTATGCTTTTTCCACAGAAAATTGGGGTAGACCACCAGAAGAAGTGGATTTTTTAATGACACTATTTCAACGGGTTTTACGCCAAGAATTAAGGGAAATGGTGCAAGAGAACGTACAAATTAAATTTGTAGGTAATTTGAACGATTTACCATCTGCTCTCCAAGCAGAAATTTCTCGTTCTATGGAAGAAACTAAAGATAATCGCAGTATCCGGTTTACAGTGGCAACAAACTATGGCGGTAGACAAGAAATTGTCCAGGCTTGCCATGCGATCGCTCAAAAAGTAGAACAAGGTTTACTCAAAGCCGATGAAATTGATGAAGCGACCTTTGAACGTCACCTGTATACCGCTGGTACTTGCGACCCAGATTTATTAATTCGTACCAGTGGAGAGGTGCGTCTTTCTAATTTTCTCCTCTGGCAAATGGCTTATTCAGAAATTTATATTACTGATACTCTCTGGCCTGATTTTGACCGTCATGAGTTCCACCGTGCTCTATCTACTTTCCAACAACGGGAACGTAGATTTGGTAAGGTTGTTTAACAAAAGTTAAGAGTTAAGAGTTAAGAGTTAAGAGTTAGGAGTTATCAACTCCTTCACTCTCTCACTCTCTCACTCCCTCACTCTCTCACTCCTCTTCTATGGTCCAGAAAAAACTGCTTGTTCTATGTCTTGGCGAGTTAGAGAATATTTAAAAGCCCTTTGAATATCTTCCCCGTCTTTCCCCGCTTGAAGGTATCTAACTACGATTTGTTCAATATCCAAGTAGAGTTCGGCTTGCCAAGAATCTTTCTTTAAGTACCAATGGTGGAGTTGTTTTTCGTCTTGTTGACATCCTTGTGCTCTTAGCCAATCCTCAATTTGTGGTAAAGGATGGCTGTATAGTGGTGTGTCTGGGGAAGGAAAAGTCATTTCAGTTATCAGTTATCAGTTATCAGTTATCAGTTACCCGATGGATAAATCGAGGGGTTTGAAACTCAACAAAAAATTTTTGACTCTCCACGGATAAATCCGGGGGCTTGTATCCAGCCTATTTTTCGACCATAAGTTAAGTTAAAAGTCAAAAGATTTATTAATTTGTATAGGAATAAATGCACCAGGAAGATTGCTGATTTGCTGTTGGACTGGAGGGGATGGTGTTGATTGAGCTGGAAATACTGTATCACCACGGGCTATACCAATGGCGATCGCTAATATTAAACATCCGACAAATGTTACCACTAAAATAAATAAGGCAAAAATTTCACCTGGTGAGAGGGGGCGATCGGTAGCATCCAGGTAAGCTGATTTTGTCCAGTCATAGCCGGAAGCAACTGGGTGGTTAAGACTAGGGGGAGCTTGAATTACTCCAAAGCGAGAATAGCCAATTTTCAGGTCATAGGTGAGTCGTCTTTCTGGATTACTCAGGGTGGCATAAGCTTCATTGAGTTGCTGAAATTTTACAGTAGCAGTACTAGCAGGTAAATCTGTAGTGTCTGGATGATAGAGTTTGCTTAATTCCCTGTAGGCACGACGAATTTCAATTACTGATGCTGAGGGATATAGTCCTAACAGAGTGTAGTAAGTGGGTTTACTGCGATGTGGCATTGCCCCATTTTCATTCACGGCTGTTTTTACTTAACTTAATTGACTTTGTGTTTATATTCTAAACTTACCAGTTATTGAGTTATTAATTATCAACGTAGTGCTTCAAGAAGAGGCAGGGGGCTATGAAAGGGTTGTGGATGTTCCCTACCCATCTGTCCCATTTTTGTTTCTTTCAAAATGGTGTAAGTTTCGTACTAATAGTGCCAATATTACTTGTGACCGTGTAGATTCTATGCAGCCTCATTGTAAATTGATATTATCTATCCAAAGATTAAAGTAGATCTGCACGGGGTTTAAAGGTTTCAATTTGCCGTATTTTTTCGTACAGTTCTTTCTCTTCTGTACTGATATTTTTTGGCGTTACTATTTGAATTTCTACGAGTTGATCTCCTCGTTGTCCCCCATCACCGGGATAGCCTTTACCTGAAAGACGCAATCTTTGACCAGATCTTACTCCTGGGGGTATGCTCATTTTCACCAATCCATCTAGAGTTGGTGCTTCTACCTGTCCCCCTAATACTGCTTCACTAGGGGTAATGGGAATCTGACAGTGTATATCCGCACCTTCTACCCTAAATACTGGATGGGGATTAACAGTAATTTTTAAGTATAAGCTACCACCAGCTACACCCTGATCTCGCAGGCGAATGGTTTGACCTGTGACCATACCAGGGGGCATATTTACTTCTAGGGAACGCCCATCTTCTAAACGAATACGCTCCAAACCACCTTGATATGCTTTTTCCAGGGGTAAGGTTAATCTCGCTTCAATGTCCCGACGGCTAGAACGGGGAACGGTGTACTGTACTTTGGTTTTGGAGGCGCGGAACGGGTCTTTTGTGGCACCATTGGTATTTGTAGTGTTTCTGGTGTCTTTTTGAGTGCCAACACCTATAACTTGATTAATAAAGCTTTCAAAGTCGGAAAATTCACTGGGGTCTACATCTGGAGTTGCGGAACGATTACTAGAACGATTTCCCCAAGGTTTACTTTTGGATGATTTTTTGTTGTTAAAACCCTTTTGTTTCCAAAAGCTGCCCATTTTATCGTATTGCGATCGCCTGTCATCATCGGAAAGCACTTCATATGCTTCCCCAATTGCTTTGAATTTTTCTTCTGCTTTTTTATCTCCGGGATTGAGGTCTGGATGGTATTGTCTAGCTAAAAGCCGAAAATTCTTTTTAATATCTTCAATGGATGCATCTTTCGATACTCCCAAAATTTCATAATAATCGCGAAAGTTACGCAAATTTTGCTGCATAGTTGAGTAATTTTATTCAGATTAATTAAATAAAAAAGTAATATGTATCAGTAAGAGTTGGTAGTTGATGGTTGACACTTCGACAAGCTCAGTGCGAGCAGTTGACGGTTAAGAGTTAGGAGTTGATAGTTGATAGTTGATGGTTTTAACTTCTTCACTCCCTCACTCTTTCACTCCCTCACTTCTTCCCTCCTTCACTTCCCTTCGTCTTATAACCAATCATCGTCATCATCATCCCAATTATCTTGATAGGTTGGACGGGAAGGTTTGCGGTTAGAGCTTTTACCGTAGGAAGAGCGACTATCTCTACCATAGTCGCTGCGATCGCGTTCATATTCTCGATCCCTACCGTAATTTCTGCCATAGTCTTCTCGACCATAGCTGTCCCTACCATAGTTATCTTGACCGTAGCTTCTTCTATCATAGTCGCTGCGATCGCGTTCATACCCCAGTTCTCGGTTATTCCCTCTACCATAGTCATCTTGACCATAGCCTCTGTTTCCAGAGTAGTTGCGATCGCGTTGGTATTCCCAATCAGAATATTGGCGATCGCGATATGAATCCCGTTCTCGTTCCTTATCCCCATCACCAATAAAGATGTCGCGGATTGTACCAAATAAATCGTCCTCTTCGTCGTCAGAATAATATTCCCGGACTTCTCGATTTAAGTTGTACAAAGCATCTTGTAGGTCAGCATATGCTTGGTCGATGCCGCGATCGTCTTTTTCTTGTAAACTTTGACGCAATTCTCGGCAAATATTATCAATGCGTTGGCGATGGTTGCGGGCAAATCCCATGCCAAAATCTAAGGCGACTTCCCGCAGTTGTCTTTCTGACTGTAAAATCAATGCTTCAGCCCGGGTGCGTTTTTCTACCCTTTCCTTGCGCTCCCTATCGATGTCAGCATATTTTTCGGCTTCGCGAATTGCTTCTTTAATTTCCCCTTCACTTAAATTAGAAGCACCTTGAATAGTAATACTTTGCTCCCTACCCGTGGTTCTATCCAGGGCAGTCACCTGTAAAATCCCGTTGGCATCAATATCAAATGATACTTGAATTTGGGGGATTCCCCTGGGTGCGGGGGGAATGCCATATAACTTAAATCTCCCGAGGGATTTGTTATCTGCTGCCATTTCCCTCTCGCCCTGGACGATATGAATTTCCACGGTGTTTTGATTATTTTCGGAGGTGGAGAAAATATCAGAGCGACGCACGGGAATAGTAGTATTCCGAGGGATGAGTTTTTTCATCAGCCCACCAATGGTTTCTAATCCCACCGATAAGGGGGTAACATCCAATAACAACACATCCTTAAATTCCCCGGCTAGAATACCCGCCTGAATGGCTGCACCGACTCCTACCACTTCATCGGGATTCACATTTTGGCTTGGTTCCAAACCGATAATTGCTCCCACTATTTGCTCTACCATGGGCATTCTCGTAGAACCACCCACCAAAACCACTTCATCAATATCCTGGGGAGATAACCCTGCATCCCTGAGTGCCCTTTTCACAGGTGTTCGTACCCTTCCCAATAGGTCATCACATAAACCCTCAAATTGGGAGCGGGTGAGGTGGGTTTCTAGGTGCTTTGGACCGTCTTCCGTGGCGGTAATGAAGGGTAAATTAATATCAGTCACACTAACCGCTGAAAGCTCAATTTTCGCCTTTTCCGCTGCTTCCATTAACCGTTGTAAAGCTTGGCGATCACGTCTTAAGTCTACCCCTTCAGCTTCTAAAAATTGTTCTGCTAACCAATCAACGATTCTTTTGTCAAAGTCATTACCACCAAGCTGCGTATCTCCACTGGTAGCTTTAACTTCAAAAACCCCGTCACCTACTTCTAGAATGGACACATCGAAGGTTCCACCGCCCAAGTCAAACACAAGGATGGTTTCATTATTTGCTTTATCTAATCCGTAGGCCAGGGATGCCGCAGTTGGTTCATTGAGAATCCGCATTACCTCCAACCCGGCAATTCTGCCAGCATCCCGAGTGGCTTGGCGTTGGGAATCGTTAAAATAGGCGGGAACGGTAATTACTGCCCCTGTTACTGGCTCCCCTAAATATTTACTGGCATCTTCTGCCAATTTTTTGAGAATCATTGCCGCAATTTCTTCCGGGGCAAAATCTCGCTTAAGTCGGGGACAGGGAATTTTAATATTACCGACTTCATCTTTGCGGATGGTGTAAGGTATTCGCTTTGATTCTGGGCTAAGTTCAGCGTACTTTCGCCCCATGAACCGTTTAATGGCGAAAAAGGTATTCTGGGGGTTGAGGACAGTTTGTCGCCTTGCCATTTGTCCTACAACCTTTTCTCCGTCCTTACTAAAACCCACTACAGAGGGAGTAGTCCGCATACCTTCTGCATTGGCAATAACCACCGGCTTGCCACCTTCCATCACGGCGACTACTGAGTTAGTTGTACCCAAGTCGATGCCTACTACCTTGCCCATGCGTTGCCTTTCTCCTATTATC
>JASJCX010000350.1 GCA_030065255.1 Calothrix sp. MO_167.B42
AAATAGTACAGCATTCCCAAGGTAGCAGCAGCAGAACACTGTTCTCCAGGGGCAAATAAACCCACTAATAACATGGGTTCAAAGGCTTCTTTATACAATCTGGCGGAAACGCCGAATGTTTTAAATAATTCCCTGGCCGTCAGACAATCATAACGCCGCCAAGCATCATCAGAATTGTCAAAATCAAGCAGGGAGTATAACAAAGGCAAAGCACTCAAGCGATCGCTTAACGGTAAACGCTGAAATCTTGTGTAAATAAAAGTACCTAATGGGGTCGGTAATTGCGGTAAATTTTGGAAAATCGGTGATTCTACCTCCAAACCCGCAGGAGAATATTGAGATGAGCGTGTCCAAGTGGTAAAAGGACTAATACCTAATTCATTAATTAGGGCAAAAATATTTCTGTAAGGATACCAGAAGCCATGAATCCCGGCTTCCACCGCTCGCCCTCCAGGTGTTTTCCAACCTGCAACAAGTCCACCAGGATAGGAACCAGCTTCCAGCAAAGTCACATCATAGCCTTGCTTGGCTAAATGGTATGTGGCTCCTAAACCAGCCCAACCCGCACCCACAACTACCACTTTTTTGCTCTGTGACTCTACTGACATTGTTCAATTCCTTACTGGCTTAACTTAACTTTATATTACAAAATGTAAAGCATTTATTTCTATTTTTGCCAGAAAAGGATTCTTAACACAGCCAATCATGTTTAGATTCCCGACTTCTGAATTATGTTTAATGTTTATAGTGTTTCTTAGTTTACTGAGGTACACCTATAGGACTCATATTCTATTTGAGGAAAAAGTCTCAGTACATTTTCTGTTCCCTGTTCCCTGTTAAGAGTTTCCTTCCATCAACAGTAATTTCAAGAATCAAACCGGATTATTATATATATTTTCCATCTAAGTAATCAAAAGTAATTATCTTTGAAAGCGTACCTCACCAGAGTGAGAATTGCTATAGATCCCCGACTTCTTCAAGAAGTCGGGGATATTGTTTTGTTACCAATATTTTCAAAATCACCATAAAAATAGTTAGTTAAGAAGGAACACAGGGAAGAGATATTAAATCAGTTACACTGAGTAATTGAGTAATAGTAATAACAGAAGTATTTACTACCAATAGAGGTAAAAATAGATTGTTATTTCATCCTGAATTTTGCCGTAATGAAAGCGAAGTTGAGAGCAAATTCATTGTGCAGTATCTCCTACCCCAGTTAGGATATACACCGGATACCTGGCATCAAGAGGTAAGTTTTGGGAAAATTCGTCTGGATTTTCTCGCTTTTGCGGTACAAACTGTTCCCTTTGTTTTAGATGAGAGTTCGCCCTTAAGTGTGGTGATGGAAGCCAAGCATCCCAAAGAGAATTTAGATAAACATATTCATCGCTTGAAGCAATATTTAACTAGTTTAAATGTAGAATATGGTTTATTGACAAATGGTAAAGAACTGAGGATTTATCAAACATATAATAATGATATTAAATTAGTATTCCAATGTTTGGGGAAAGAGGTAGATGTCAGAATAGATGAAATCAAAGATTTAATCGGTAGGGAAAAACTTAAATATAATCTTAGTAGAGAAAAACCAATATTTTCAAATTCTCAGTACCAGACTCAATCGATATATTCAAATATTTCTGAAACCAAGGGAAAACATATAATGAAAGTTATTGCAGTCTACCACAATAAAGGTGGTGTGGGAAAAACTACGACGGTTGTTAATTTGGCCGCAGCGATTAGAAAAAAAGGGAAGAAAGTTTTAGTTATAGATTTAGATAGTCAAGCTAATACTACATTTGCCACTGGTTTAATAAAATTCGATGATGAAGAGTTTGACGATATCAGGGAATATAATATTCTTCATGTTTTAAAGTCAGAAGAGTTTTATTCTATTTCTGAAGTAGCGAGAAAGTCCAATTTTTGCAATCCAGAAATTGATGTGATTCCTTCTCACATCGACTTAATGACGAATGAAGGACCTTTAAATGCTTTAGATTATACCAGATTCATACTAGCTGAAAAATTGGAAGAGGTTCAAGAAGAATATGATGTGGTACTACTTGATACGCCGCCTTCATTAAATTTGTATGCCAAAATCGCTTTGATAACAGCAGAGTACCTGATTATACCGTCAGATTTAAAACCTTTTGCCAACCAAGGTTTAACTAACGTTAAAGATTTTGTCAAAACTGTAAATGGTTTGAAAAGACAGATAAGAAAAGAACCTCTGAAAATACTTGGTATAGTCCCCTGTAAAATATCTACTAATGCGAAGTTTATCAATGCAACATTAAAAAAACGCATTCAGAAGGTTTATAAAAAATATGAGATTGATATTTTCGAGACTGTAATTTACGAAAGAGATGATTTAGCTAAGTGTGCAGAACAAACCATAGCAGTTGGTGATATTGAAGTTGCCGATCCTGTTTCGATGATTGATTTTAAACCAAATTCTCTCTCTGCACAAGAATTTGAATTATTAGCGAAAGAAGTTTTAAATAAAATAGGAATGGCTGAATGAACCTTTCATCAATTTCCCTAGTTGCAGTTAAGAAAATTAATTGTAGTTCTCCTCGTTCCCAATTTACAGATGAAGATATTGAAGAAGCTGCTAAGTTAATTTTAGCAAGTGAAGGAGTTATCAATCCCATAGTTGTTCGACGCACAAGTCTCAAATCCTATGAAGTGGTAAATGGAGCATTTGAGTATTATGCTGCTGCTAGGGCTAGGGAAATAGATCCCAAAACAGGGGAAATGATTGGTGTATTTATCCTTGAAGAAGATAATGAAGAATTGTTAACTCAGCAAATTAAAGCCTTTAGAAATAAAGGCTCAACTCATGTCAAAAATTCTGGTATTACACCAGATATTCTGAATAATTTTATCAAGTCACTTGAGTCTCGTCTTGATAAAATAACCAATCAATTAACAGAAACAACTAAAGCACAAGTTAAGTTAGAGTACGAAGTTAGGGATTTACGAAAACAGGTAAGTAGTAAGCAAATACTGGAGCTGTTTAATAGCTTAGATGTCAATCAAATGACATTAAAATTAAAGTCTGCTGGTATTAACCAAGGTAATGCAAGTAAAATAGCAGATGCCATTGTTGCAGAAAGAAATAAGAATAAATTTGATTCTCTTAATCATCTCGTCAGTAGGGTAAAAGTTAAAAGAGGTAAAAAATTAATCGCAGCTATTAGCGAAAAGAAAATGCTAGATATTGTTGACAGTTGGTTAAATGATTCTTGATTCAGGATTGCTGATGAGAGATTTCGATTCTTATGCAGAGTCAACTCATCAAACTGTGAACACTGATTAAACGGATGACGCTGATGACACGGAATAGTTGATAACCCAGCAAATCACTCTGAACACTGATTAAACGGATGACGCTGATGACACGGAATAGTTGATAATATCATTTCCGTTTGTATCGGAATTATTTAAATTTCCTTCTTCTCCCTCTTCCTCTGCGCTCTCTGTGCCTCTGTGGTTTTTTTATCATTCCGATGTAACCGGATTTGATATAACCCAGCAATTCACTCTTAACTCCTAACTGTCAACTGTCAACTGTCAACTGTCAACCGTCAACTGTCAACTGTCAACCGTCAACCATCAACCGTCAACTCTAATGTAACAGTTCCTCAACCTGATGCTGACTCCACAAAGTTCGATAAAGCCCTGGTTGTTGGAGCAATTCAGCTTGCGTACCTACCTGGATAATTTTCCCCCTATCCATGACAAAAATCCGATCTGCCGTAGCTGCGGCCGCAAGTTGATGGGTAATAAAAATCACAGTCTTCCGTTGCTTCCCGCTAGAGAGATTTCTCAGGATAGCCGTAGCAGTTTGATTATCAACACTGGAAAGAGCATCATCTAAAATTAACACCGGAGCATCTATCAGCATAGCCCTAGCCAGGGATGTACGCTGTCTTTGTCCCCCAGAGAGGGTGATTCCCCGTTCCCCCACAATGGTGCCATATTGCTGGGGAAAATTGGTGATTTCCGAATGTATCTGTGATTGCTTGGCTACATCCTCAACTTCCCATTGTTCCCTAACTGGATCCCCATAGCGAATATTATTTTTAATAGTGGTACTAAACAGAAAACTATCTTGGGGTACATAAGCGATCGCTCCCCGCAAATCTGCTAAGGTAATTGTGGTAATGTCTATCCCATCTAAAAATAGTTGCCCTGGTTGAATATCTAGTAACCGTGGTAAAGCATTCGCCAAAGTAGATTTCCCTGAACCAATGGCTCCCACAATCGCCACAAGTTCCCCTGGAGCAATAGTAAAGTTTACATCTTGCAATGCGGGGGTTTGGGAATCAGGGTAAGTGTAAGTGAGTTTTTTGGCTGTAATTTCCCCTTTAACTTGGGCAGATGATAAAGAAATAGTTTTCTCGGTATCCTGAATTTTTGGTTGATTACTGAGAATTGCTTCTATGCGGTCAATACTAACTTCCCCCCTCTGGTATGCTGTAATGGTGAATCCTAACAGTGCTGTGGGAAACACCAAACGCTCCACAAAAATTAATAAAGCCACAAAATCACCCACTGCCAGGGTTCCCGCAGCAATTCGCGTCCCTCCCAGCCAAATAATAATCAAAGAACTAACATTAGCCAATCCCCCAATCAAGGGAAACAAAGTATTACGAGTTTTAGCTAACTGGAGATTAGAGTTTAACAACTGCTGATTTTTTTCAGCAAATCCCCGGCGTTCATTTTCTTCCTGGGCGTAAATTTTAATTAAGGAAATGCCACTAACATCCTCTTGGATAAGTTGACTAATATCAGCAATATCTTCCTGTACCTGGGCTTGCTCATTACGTAGGCGATCGCTAAATAGATGTACTAAAAAGAACATCGCCGGATATATGGCCAAAGATGCCAAGGTTAAATCCACGCTAATGGAAAGCATCGCTGGTAAAGTTAAAGAATAGGCAAATAAGGTATTAGCCAAACTTAAAACAGCAAAACCCAACAACCTCCGGACGTTATCCACATCACTGGTAGCCCTACTAATTAAATCCCCAGCAGGGTGGGTAGCAAAATAAGCAGGTTCTAACTTGAGTAAATGTTGAAAAATTTGCTGTTTTAACTCAAACTCCACCTGTCTTCCCACACCAAAAATCCAGATTCGGGAAGCCATGCGAATCATCCACATAGATGAAGTTAGCAGAATCAGTGGTATGGCGTAGCGTAATACATCACCATAGGTAAAGTTGCCTGATAATTTATCGACTGCCGAACGAATTGATAAGGTGATATAAACACCCAATCCGTTGACAGTTAACAAGGCGATAACACCTAGGGTTGCTGCCTGCCAATGGGGGCGTAAATAATCACCTAGTTTAGCTAGCCGTCTTTTCGTTGCCATGCCGAGATTGATAGGGTTTCATGGTAGGATAGTCAATGAAGAAAAGTTTTTTTGCAAGCATCAAAATATTAGTTTAGCCAAACAGCCACCTAAGTAGCCGCTTGGCATATTTTTGTTGCTTGTTTCACCTGTTCACTGATTACCGCGCAAGAAAAAGTACACTTGATTAAGATAACTTTCCCATACTCTGGTTGTTGATACTAGAGTTTGAGGATTGGGAACAAAGTCCTCTAGGGTTAAACCCCTTCTCGCAATTCTTTGGGGGCTTTGTTCCCAATCCTCAAACTCTAGTATCAACAACCAGAGTATGGGAAAGTTATCTTAATCAAGTGTACTTTTTCTTGCGCGGTAATCAGTGAACAG
>JASJCX010000351.1 GCA_030065255.1 Calothrix sp. MO_167.B42
ATCGTTTACCCAGTGAAAGTGAATGGGAATATGCTTGTCGCGCCGGTACAACTACACCGTTCCACTTTGGTGAAACCATTACGACTGACCTAGCAAATTGTAGCGGTACAGATACTTATGCTTTTGAACCGAAAGGCAAACAACGTAAAGAAACTACACCAGTAGGGAGTTTTGAAGTGGCAAACGCTTTTGGTTTATTCGACATGCATGGGTTAGTTTGGGAATGGTGTGCCGATCCTTGGCATAAAAACTATGAAGGTGCACCGTCTGATAATTCTGTTTGGGAATTAGGGGGAGACGAACATCGTCGAGTACTTCGGGGTGGTTCTTGGAGTTTTAGTCCGGTATTGTGTCGTAGTGCTAGTCGCAGTTGGAATGAGTCTGATGGTGGTTTAAGGGTATGTGGTTTTCGAGTAGCTTTATCTGATTTTTAGAATCCATAATATATTTCTTATATAAAGAAATAAACTTTATGTGCGATAGTAACTAAAAATTTATTGCTTCTAATTTATTTTGTGTTATGACTTAATTCTTAATTCGTAATTCATTATGATTATGTCTTTATTTGCTTACTCCTGTTAGCTACTAACGGAAGCTGCTTAGTAAACATCGTAGGTGTTACACAACGTAGTTATTGCGTACCGTAGATTTGCGCCATCGCAGGTCTATTCTATTTCCAGAAATGTGGAGTTCCCTGCAATAGCGGAATGTGCGTTAAGCATTGCGATATAGCTGCGGATTGAGCGCTTAATTCTGGCTCCTAACTCCTGACTCCTGTTAGCGTAGCGGTGCGCGTTAGCGCACAATCCTAACTCCTGCTGTGCTTACGCCCCACTACGTTAAAGCGTATCTAGCGTCGCGTATTTTGACGCGCCGGAGACGTTTGGACGCACTACGTGAACATCCTTTGGATGCGTCCAAACACGTAGTGCGAACCGTATGACCTTGCGGTCACGCTGCGCTAATGCGCGATCTGTCCTGACTCCTGAATCCTTCTTAAATTTATGTGTAGATTACTTGCTTATATTGGTTCACCAATTTCTTTAGAACATTTATTTTACAACCACGAAAATTCAATCATTACTCAAAGCTATCAACCCCGGGAAATGATTCACGGAAAAGTAAATGCTGATGGTTTTGGAATTGGCTGGTACCATGCAACCAAAAATACTGACCCATTTATTTACAAAAATGTTTTACCAATTTGGAATGATATAAATCTTCCCAATCTTAGTCGTTACGTGGAGTCAGAATGTATGTTATCTTACATTCGTAGTGCGACTCCCGGTCAAGCGATGGATTTTAGTAATAGTCAGCCATTCAAATATAAGGATTTATTGTTTACCCATAATGGTAAAATAGACAACTTCAGGCAGACCCTTTACATACCTATTCGCAAACAATTAAATGATGAACTTTATCAATTGATTGATGGGACTACAGACTCAGAGCATATTTTTGCTTTTATATTAAATCAATGGGAAGCAAACCCCAGTAAAACTTTAGAGCAAGCCTTAAGTACAGCTCTACTTACTTTGAAAGATTGGGCAAAAAGCCATCAAACTAAATTGAACGCGAACTTAGTGCTCAGTGATGGGAATAAAATTGTTGCTTCGCGGTTTAGTAGCGAATCAACTCCTCCATCTCTTTACTGGCTAGAAGATGATTCTACTTTTTCCGGTGCTACAGTCATTGCTTCTGAACCTTTATTTGAAGGGAAATGGAAGCCTTTTCCAGAAAATAGCATTATGAGTGTGGGGAAAAATCTTGAGATCCAAATACAGCAAATTTAGCGATATGCTAGGAGTGCATAACTCAATTAAAGAAACGGTTAAAGAAGCGATATTTCATACCTTAGGTGAGTGTCGTAACAAAACTTTGGCTCTATTTGAAGGTATGGATGAAGGCAATTTTCGCTATCAAGCCCATCCCGATTTTAGTCCCATAGGCTGGCATTTGGGACACATCGCTTACACTGAGTCTTTATGGTTGTTGGAACATAGTGCTGGTTTTCCCCCTTTGTTCCCACAATACCGCAAACTGTTTGCAGCCAATGGATTACCAAAATCAAAACGTGTCAATTTGCCCAGTGTTGAGGAAGTTCGTTATTACTTAGATAACATCAGAAGTAGAGTATTAAAATACTTAGAAATAGCTGACTTAGAACAGCAAGAACGTCTGTGGCGCTTTCTGATTCAACATGAAAGTCAACATTGCGAAACAATAGCTTTTATTCAGCATTTGATCGCAAATCAAAATTTCAATGATTTCACCTCGACATTATCTGGTTATCAACCAAACCTAAAAAATATCAACGATGTTGATACTCTTATTTCTTCTGAAGCGATCAAGATTCCAGCAGGGGAATTTGAAAGGGGTTGCGATCGCCTTGATTATTTAGATAATGAGGCTCCTGCAAATAATGTATATATAGAGACCTATTACATTGATAAATATCCAGTTATCTGCGGTCATTATCGACAATTTATGGAAGCTGGAGGTTATCAAAATTCTCAGTGGTGGTCAGAAGAAGCTTGGGAATGGTTGCAAACTGAAGAAGTAACAAAGCCACTGTATTGGCAAGATGACTCAATGTGGGATAATCACCCTGTTTGTGGTGTAAGTTATTATGAAGCTGCCGCTTATGCTAAGTTTGTGGGCAAACGGCTTCCAACAGAAGCAGAATGGGAAAAAGCTGCAAGGTGGGATGCCAAAGCAAAACATAGCAGAATTTACCCTTGGGGGGATCGAATTCCCACAAAACAAGATTGCAACTACGACAATCTGAACGGCAAAACTACTCCCGTCCAAGCTTATCCATCGGGACAAAGTGCTTATGGTTTATATGACACTTTAGGTAATGTTTGGGAATGGACAGCGACTTGGTTTCATGCTTATGAAGGTTTTGAGAATTATCCTTATGTGGGATACTCCACAACTTATTTCGACCAAAAGCATCGTGTTTTAAAAGGTGGAAGTTGGGCTACTCGTCCTTGGGTGTTGCGTTGCAGTTTTCGTAATTGGTATCATCCTGGTGTAAGACAGATTCTTGCTGGGTTTCGCTGTGCAAAAAGCGATAATAGCGATTAACTTTAATTTGCTATGACTGCAGTAGTCACAATTGTTGTCAGAATATTCTTCTATCCCCTGTTCCTTGTTTCTTGTTCCCTTTGAAGTACAACTAATGTCAATCAGAGATATATTTTTTGCTATGACAATTTACTTTTATCAACTAAATTGTGGTATGTAAATCTCTGGTCAAAATTAATCAATAACTATATAAAAAAAATTAATTTTATACTTAAAATATTGCTGAAGAAGCCTCAGTGCTTAAGGTTGGCTACAAATTATTTAGCATTACTACTAAACTTAAAATTCAAAGGAGCTCAATTTAATGAGACAATCCCAAGAGATAGTCCCAAAAATAAATTCTCGCTAGACGTGACACTATCTAGAATCAGTAATTCATAACTGAATTCTTGTTGAGGTTTACTATCACTAGTAATCCTTTACGTCAAGCTATTGGAGGTTTAATGGCATCTTTTTCAGCTACCAGCACTAATAATATTTTCCAGAAAAATCTTGAAGACCGCTTACGCTTGGAGAACTTACTAGAAGCAACAGAAAATCATTCTTCCACTGCTGGGATTGATGTAGTTGAGGGATTAAATAACAAGCCCAAAACTCTTACACCTCGTTACTTGTACGATGATAAGGGTTCAGAATTATTCGAACAGATTTGTGAATTACCGGAATATTATCCTACGAGAACTGAAAAGTCAATATTACAGCAATATTCCCATGAAATAGCTCAAATAACAGGAGCTTGTGAACTTGTTGAATTAGGTAGTGGTAGTTCAACAAAAACTCGTGTTTTGTTAGATGCTTATAAACAGTTAGGTTATCCCTTGCGTTATCTCCCAATTGATGTTAGCGCAGGTATCTTAGAAAGTAGTGCCAGACAATTATTGGCTGATTATCCTTCTATGCATATTCATGCTCTTGCAGGAACCTATGAATTAGCATTAGAGAAACTAGAATCAAGTCAATTATCGAGCCGCCTAATTTGTATTATCGGCGGAACATTAGGAAATTTAAAACCTGCTGATTTCGATCTTTTTATTTCTCAAATAACTGGATCTCTTCAACCAGGAGAATATTTCTTAGCTGGTGTAGATTTACGCAAACCGAAACATATTATTGAAGCTGCTTACAATGACTCAGCAGGAGTCACAGCAGCCTTTAATTTGAATATCCTCGACCATTTAAATTGGCGGTTTGATGGTAATTTTGATAGTTCGCAGTTTGAACACTGGGCATTTTTTAATGACACGGAAAGTCGAATTGAAATGCACTTACGTTCTTTGCGATCGCAAGCTGTCGAGTTACAAGATTTAAACCTCAAGGTTGAGTTTGAAGAGGGTGAAACCATCCGTACTGAGATTTCTCGTAAATTCGACTTTAATCAAATTCAAGAACAATTGGAGATAAATAGTTTAAAGCCAGTGAAAGTCTTTACTGACCCCAATAAATATTTTGCCGTTATCCTTTCTCAACGTTCCTAATTTCTTCATTCTTACATTAGCGATCGGAGATTGATTAGATATCTCCAGTCCCTAGAGACGTAATATATTACGTCTCTACAAAGGATTATCGGATGGTATTTCTAAGTAAGCGTAAGCCACTGAGGGTTACTAGGACTGTAGAACCTTCATGTCCGATAACTCCCAAAGGCAGATTGATTCCAGCAGTAAAGTTCGCAACAAGTAAGATTGCAATACTACATAGGGCAAAAATAATATTTTGTTTGATAACCTTTATTGCACGCCTTCCTAGACGAATTGCAGCTATGATTTTTCCTAAATTATCTGCCATTAAAACTATGTCTGCAGTTTCTAAAGCTACATCACTGCCGGCACTTCCTAAAGCAATTCCCACGGAAGCAGTGGCGAGAGCGGGAGCATCATTTATGCCATCACCTACCATTGCTACTGTTTGATATTGTCTTTGCAGGCGGCGAATGACAGTTACTTTGTCTTCTGGAAGGAGTTCAGCATAAACTTCATTGATACCTAATTGTTGAGCAATATTGCGGGCGGTGCGATCGCTGTCCCCACTAAGCATAATTATTTGTTTGATACCGAGTTTTTTTAAGCTTTCGATCATGGTTGCAGCAGCAGGACGCACTGTATCTGCAACAGCAATAATTCCCAATATTTCCGTTCCCAATATTTCTGATTCTGAAACTACCCAAACTATGGTTTTACCCTGTTGTTTCAAGCGATTGCTTTCTGCAATTAGATTTTTTGGGAAAAGATGTTTTGGGGAATATTCTGATAGCTCAGAGATTTCCGTTTGGATAAATTTAGCCGTACCAACTTTGATTTGTTTTCCCCAAACTTCTCCAGTAATACCAAAACCAGTGTGGGAAACTACATTTGTGGTGGGTGGTAAAGTCAATTGCTCATCACTAGCAGCTTGGACAATTGCTTTACCAATAGGATGTTCGGAATAAGCTTCGACAGCAGCGGCATTGAGTAAAACAGTATTTTTATTTATGTCCGCAGCAGGAATTATTGCTGTAACTTCAGGTTTACCGGTAGTGAGAGTCCCGGTTTTATCAAATGCGATCGCTTTGACTTTGCCAATTAATTCTAACTGAGCACCATTCTTAAACAAAATACCCTGTCGTGCTCCATTGGCAATACCCGATAATAATGCTGGCATAATTGCAGCCATTAA
>JASJCX010000034.1 GCA_030065255.1 Calothrix sp. MO_167.B42
ACAGAGGGAGTAGTCCGCATACCTTCTGCATTGGCAATAACCACCGGCTTGCCACCTTCCATCACGGCGACTACTGAGTTAGTTGTACCCAAGTCGATGCCTACTACCTTGCCCATGCGTTGCCTTTCTCCTATTATCTTTAAACTTTATAAATTATTTGTTTTGTTTACAAGCAATGCTTGATTTATTGTATCTTGCAGTTGAAAAATCTACGGTCGTTCGATTCAAGACGGATTTTGGATTTACCGATTGTGAAGTATCTGCTGGATCAACTTGTGGTCGTTGTTGAGTAGGTAGGTGTAATACAATGCAAGAGGCGAACCTCACCCCACCTGACGGCACTCCTCTCCTTAATAAGGAGAGGGGCTGGGGGTGAGGTTTTATCTTTAATTTGACCGGTGTTACTTATATGTAAGTATGTCGCCATCATTTTAATTGGAAACTAGTATAATTTGTGAACTTAAAAAATCAACTAGAAACTCATCTGACTCAAATAGCACGGGAACGGGACCCTTATCTGGCTACTGCTGGATATTTCTTTGTTCAAGAATACATTCGCCAAGAATTGTCACAATGGGGGAGTGTGGAAATCCACACCTTCATGGTTGGCGGCAAAACCTGTAAAAATCTCATTTTGAATTTACCCCCCCAAGCTGAGTTTGCAAAGGGTAATTTCCCATCAATTCTCATTGGTGCCCATTATGATGCTGTACCGGGGACAAAAGGTGCGGATGATAATGCTACTGGAGTGGCGGTGTTATTGGAATTAGCCAGAATGTTTGCCCTTGAGCCTGGGAAATATCCGTTGCAATTAGTGGCCTTTGATATGGAAGAATATGGCTTGCTTGGGAGTGCTGAGTATGTCAATAAATTAAAACAAGAACAGCAGCCATTACGGTTGATGATTGCTTTGGAAATGTTGGGTTATTGTGATTCCCGTCCCCACTCTCAAAATTATCCCCGTCCCCTAGAGCTGTTTTATCCCAATTGTGGTAATTTTATTGCTTTAATTGGCAATTGGCGCACATTGCGGGATTTAATTGGTATGAGTCGTAATATTCGTAAAGTTGGTGTGGCGAGTCAGTGGTTACCTGTGCCCAATGGAGGTAAGATAGTTCCGGATACACGTAGAAGTGACCACGCACCATTTTGGGATGCTGGTTATCCGGCGATTATGGTGACGGATACGGCGAATATGCGTAATCCCCATTATCATAAGCCTAGCGATACCATGGCGACTTTGGATTTAGAGTTTTTGACGGGGGTTTGTTTGGGTTTGGAGAGGGCTATTCGCCGGTTGTAGGAAGTATTTAAAGTTGGCGAGAGAGCAATCAATTCTCATCAATATTTGTTCACTGGAGTAGAAGCTCTAAGAGGATGTTTGAAAAGGGTCTACTTGAGCCTTAAGTGATACTCAGGGGTGTGTTCACAAACCCTAAAACCTAGATTCTTTCGTAGCAGTTTTTCAGTAGATGGGGTAGTGAAACATACGCTGGAGGACTTTCCAAACATCCTCTAAGAGTAAGATAAGATGTTGTACCTTTAGTTTGCATAGTCACTATCTAGTATTACTCCTTTTTATTAGGTAGAGATGCCCATAACCATGTAGTAAAAGCATTATATATTGCTTTATCTTTTCGTTTAAATTTCAATTCTCTCAATATATCTAATATTACTTCAGCGTCAAAATTATTACTTTCAATAATATTTTTAAATTCATCTAAAGCAGATAGTGAATTAATTATAGATTGACTTTTTGTATGCAATTCTTCTACTTTTTTGGAAGTATGAGAAAAGTCACGCTCAACTTTACAATAAATGGTTTGACCAAAAACAAGTTCTAGTTTGACAAAATAAATATGTCTACCTTGCCATGTAGGAGTAATGTTGTGATCTTCTAATATTCTGGCATTACCAAAAATAGGAATATCTATATATGTATTACTGGCATCTGGATTTTGTAATAGAGCAGAAATCTTTGGTAAATTCAGATTTTTACTTTCTGGATAGCTAAATATTGATTTTAAATTTTTATTTTTTGTGTAGAGATCATAGCAGTAATCAGCTACTTTCAATAAATAGTCATAATCTTGAATTTTTTGCTTAAATGATTCAGGGATAGATTGCAGTCCATATTGAACACCTAACATTGCTCCCGCAAAGTAGGCAATAGTATCAGTATCAATTCCTATTTTGTTAACAATAGGAGTTATAACATTTTCAAAATTATTATTTCTATTTTGAAAATCGTTAAATCGGCATAAAAATAGAATAGATGCCACTACTGTAATATTACCTGCTCCTTTAGTTTGTTTTTCAAAACACCCCATTCTAGTTAAAATTTGATCTAAGTCACCAACAGTATGTTCTCGTTTTACTAGTTCTAAGTATTCTATTGTTTCTTTACAGATATCGTTCCAAGCAAAGGTAAAGCTTTTATTTATTACACTCTGCCATTTATTCTTCCAACTTGGAAATAAATTATCTTGACTCCATGTTTTTTCTAATTGAGAGTATTTACTACATTTTTCTATTAAGCTATCAAGCCATTCTACTTTACCCTGAGGATTTCTTATAAGTAATTTAATCGAATCTGCTAATAATAAAGCACCAATTAATCCTCTAAGATGTCCATGAGTGATAATACTGTTACGCCATATATCTATGTATAACCTTGTTAAATTTTCAATATTAACTAATGCAATGGGAAGAATTCTCATAGCAGCACCATTGCCACCACTATTAATATAACTAGTATAAGATGTTTTATAAAAGTTATTATGCCAGCTTATATTTGGATTTAAAAGATTTTTTGCCGCAGCTTTTGTTCCTGAACCACCTCCTAATTCATACTGTAACCACAAAGGTAATTCAAATTTAGAGAATGTTTCAGGATTAAAAGAGCCATCAGCATTTATTGAACGTGCTGTAGCCAGAGTTAACTGTGTATCATCTGAATAAGTACCAGAGGATAAAGGTAGTTTAATATAATTTTTATTACCTGCTTTATAATATGTAGTAATTCGCTCCCAATTAACAAACTTATCAAGTTTTTCAAGTTGAAACTTGCTGCGAATTTCGTTTGAATTTCGCATGAATTCAGTAATAAATCCCAGTGCATCACCTATGGCCGCACCAATAAATGCCCCTCTAAATTGATCTTGGCTTTTACTATTCACTTCGAGGTTCAAAGAGAGTTGGCTGCACACAAAATTTCTCCATAGGTAGTTCTAGTACATAAAATGCAGATGCTAAGATATCATGTTCATATTGATTACGACACGCTATGAATAAAATATCATTATAAGGTATTTCACTTTCAATTAGCACCTCTGCTTCTGGGTCTGTTGTATAAAAATCAGCTAAAGTAGATTTACGAACTGTTATTTTGTGCTGACAAATAGATTTATTCCATTTTCCTGATACTTGTTCCATAAACATAGCATCAAATGTTTGAATATTACTCTTTATTCCAAATTTTATTGCTGGTTTATATGTAGCATTAGTAATAGAAAATTGTGTTTTCTCTTCATAAATATACTCTGGATTAATACCAATTATACAGAAGCGACTACCTGGATACCATTTATCACGAAATATGTTTAATAAATAAATATTCGGATGCATGATAGATGTATTCAAATGCTTAGGATTATCAAGTCTTGTTGATGAATTTGGTATCACAAGCTCCCGCCAGTCATAACTAATGTTGTGTAATTGGTTACGTGGTAAGATTCTACGCTCACCTACAATAGCTGTAACACTTTCAAATCTGGTAAAGTGAATAAGATATTGAATGCCACGCTGATCAATTTTAGATTTAAAATCCTGATAGTCTGATTTTAGATTCATACTTTAAACCTCTATTATTTGTAATAAATTTACATCTATTTCTTTTAAAAACTGTGAATATTCATTTATTGAGGAAGTAATAGTTAGAGTTTTTCTAGCTCTAGTAATTGCAGTGTATAGTAGTTTACGGTGTGCAGATAAATGTGCAGACGTATTTCTGTGTGATAATTTATATGGACCAGGGGCAAAAAACTCATCGTATCCAACGATAAAAACATGGTCAAACTCTAGCCCTTTTGCGGAGTGTAATGTAGAAACATAGACTCCACCTAAAGTATCATTTAAATTGTCTTCGTCTTTTAATACAAAACAGTCATATCCCGAGTTCTGAAGCTTTATAGCTAGTTGATTGACACTGGATGTCTGGATATGAAGAATACCAACGGATTCAGTATAGATATCAATATTCCCAAGTGTATCAAGTAAATATTTCTGCTGATAGATATATCTTCCACGTAACCAAACAGGTTTTAAACCTGAAGTTTCAATCAAGTCTGGATCAAGTATATCAATGTCGTATTCTTCTGATGAAACTGACTGCATGAGACTTGCAGCCACCATAGCGATTTCACGAGTATTTCGATAATTTTTTTCTAGGTCTAATTCTGAACCAATTCCAAAGCTTAGGTTAATATCATCCCAAATATAATTATTCTTGTAAATTCTTTGGGTTGTATCACGGATAAATGTAATGGACTTAGTATCAGAAGAAGTCAACTCTAACAAAATTTTTATTTGTGATGCAGATAAATCTTGAGCTTCATCTACCACCAAAATATCATATTTTTCATATTCTGCCCCAGCTTGCATAAAAGAAAATACTTGTTCACGCAAGTCGTTCCAATCTATATAATTTAATTCTTGTAAGGATAATTGATAATCTGGAATTAGTTCTTCAGCTATTAAACGTTTGGTTTGCTTATCAATATTAGGATTAGAACCACGTCCTATACGTTCTGATTCTATATAACTAATTGTGTCGAAACCAAATCTTCCCAGTAAATAGTTAATTTCTTCTACAAGAAAGTCATAACCTAGTTTAATTAATTGTGGATATTTTGACCTTAATTGAATTGCTTGTATCGCTTGCTGTAGGCATATTTTACATACAAAATCATCAGCGATAATATACTTTAAAAGTCCTCTTGTTTCTAGGAAATCTTTGCACCATTTGTCAATAACCCATACTTCAAAATTCTCTCCTTGTAAATATATATTTGCTAAAGGTTCTAAATAATTTTTTAAGGTATTGTTGAAAACAAAAAATCCAACTCTAGGTTCAAGCCCTTGTCTTTTATAAAAATTTATTAATTGTTTTGCTCGCAGAATAGCTGTAGTTGTTTTTCCACTACCTGCTCTATCCGATAATAAAGTAGGTTGATCTGGATTTAGAAAAAAAATTTTGCGCTGCTCTGGTGTAGGTTTAACTTGTTTAAGAAACATATTTCCTTATCTGATCAAGACTAATTGAATACTGATTCAGGGGTATTTTTCGCTCTTGTTATCCTTCCGCAATTGTGCGATGGACTTCGCCCCGTCAAAGACGATCACACATCATAAAAGCGTCACTATTGGAACTGAAGATGAATGGTACATCAATTAGTTCATCAGTGGTGATCGCTTGTTGTATTCCAGCACTGACACTGTGATTATTATCTTTATTCAATCATAGCCAATGGCATACCAGGTTTGTAATACAACACATAATCAGCGCGTTTTTGCTCACCTCGACTAGCCAAGTTACCCACAACAATCATCTGACCCTTTGTCAGCGTCACTTCCTTACGAATCTGAGTGTTGATATCCCATCCCCGATTAGTTAAAGCAGGTGTAATGTAATTCGTACAAATATCACGTTCACTCAAAGATTTCTTATCAATTGCTTCTGACATAAAAGGATTGGCTTTCGATTAAAAGTATGCTCTTTATGCAAAAATGACATTAATTTGTCACTGGCACTTAAATGACACTAATTTGTTACTGCGACAATTAATTTGTCATCACGACAGTAATTTGTCATGGACAAGAGATAATTACAGGACTTACGCAATTGTCACAATCGGTGGTTGGTGCGTGAGGTTATAAGTCTTATTGCTACGTTCAAATATTTTCGCATCTCACGCACCCTACGCCAAAAAATATGCCAGTTGCGTAAGTCCTAAATTAGTCACTGTACAACTTAAAATGGACGTAACTGGATTCGAACCAGTGACCTCTACGATGTCAACGTAGCGCTCTAACCAACTGAGCTATACGTCCGTAATCAGGAAATTATAGCACAAATTACTGTAAACAGCAAATTATCCCTGCTATTTATCCCCTAAATATTTTGCAGCTTTTTCTGTGCAGAGACGAGCAGTTGTTGTGATTCTTTATAGGAGGTTGTACCCGATTGCACAGTTCTCAAGAGATTGATAATTCCCTGCAATTTTCCTTTCAGTCGATTGGAGTCTGAAGGTGGATATGCAATCAACTGCTGAATTTGTTGATTAGCTTGTTGTAAAGCCCTTTTTGATTCACTTTCGGCTTTTCTCCTAGTTTGAATAATCCCTAAGTTGTTTTGATAAGTCACTAAGGATTTCTGCGCTTCTAAGTAGTTGGGATTGTCAAGTTTGACTTTTTTGAGCCTGGTAATCGCTTCTGTCCACATTTGAGCAATTTGTTGCCATGTTTCTGCTGAATGGGGTGGATTTTGGGATGCTTGGGCGGCTTGCATGGCAAATAATCTCGCTGCTGCAATTAGAGTACTGGTGCGATCGCTACCTACAACGCCACGGGAAACTTTGGTAAAATCTCGTCTATGGGCGGTGAGTTTGATTCTAGCTTGCTTTCCTGCTAAGGTACTTGCGGGAACTTCAGTCAAAGCATCGATCGCAGTTTGAATGGAAGCGAGTGCTTGTTCCCGTTCTTGGGAGTTTTTAGCTTGTTTATACTTCTGTTTGGCGGCTTTCAGAGCAGATTCCGCCTCTTGAAAGGGTGCAAAAGCATTTTTTTCTTGGAAAACTTTCGCTTCTATACGTGCAGTTCGACGGCGAGCATTTTCAAATTCGTCAAAGGTAAATTTCCACTGACAACCAAATAAGTTGCAATAAGCTTGAGGATAATAACCTAAAAACCAAGCTGGTAAACTATCTAAATGTCTCTGTGCTTTCCTTGCTTGCTTTCCACCTAGTTCAATATCTGCTTGACTGGTGGCTCTATTAATTAATTGATCTGCTTGTTCCAGGGATTGAATTGACCCTTTATAGTTATTATCCATACTTATAAAGCTAGGTAATAATAACAGGGGAGCAGTTTTGGCAACGGGCCAACGAATCATGGGATAGGGTAAATTTACCACCCAAAGCAAGCCAGCTGCACTAGTCAAAAATATAGCCGGCCATTTCAGATGGCTCAATATTCCTGGCGGTCGATTGGCTTTTGCGGCTCGTTTGATAACCCGATCGCTAAACTCTGGAAATGTGTCTACAACAGTATCCCGGATTTCTTCTGCTGTAGCAGGGGAACCTTGTTTGCGACGTAATTCTTTTAACCGTGTCAGAACTATTTCACGCTCTATTCTGCTTACGGAATTATCACCACCACACTTGTCCAACTCCACACGCAGAATATGGAAAGCTTTTTTATTTAAACGGTTCATAAAAACACCCAGTATTATATATGCCTAGTATTCCCTCCCCAAAAGAAAAAACATACAGCTGGCTTTACCCTATGTGCATCAATTATTTTTCTCAATCCAACTGAAGGCGTTGCTGATTACAAGGCGTGCAACAGCTCCCTAACCGCCAATTTTTAAAGATAGGGAATTCGGTAAAAATAAATTATCCCATGTTGTGGGATGGGCATCCTGCCCGTTCTTTATCATTAGCACCGCAAGACTTCGGCGTGAGCTTGTGCGTTCGGAGTTCGGCGAGCTCACCCGAGCCGCGAAGCTCAGTCGAGCCGTCGAACGCTGCCTGCACTACAAAATATTTTGGATATTCTTTTAATTGGAAGTCCCTAACCCACCCACTGATTCTGGGCAAAACGGAGAGAAAAAGCAACTAGTAAAATCGTGAAGAAAAAGAGGGTTTGATATGCCCAACGCAGATTTTCAGATAGCAGCAAGCCCAAAGCTACACTCAAAGAGGTAATTCCATAGGTGAGGCGACTTAAGGAAATTGTTCCTCCAGAAGCTAGTAATAAACCAATTCCTAGACAACCATACATGAAATTTGCTGGAGTTAATTTATGACGAAAATGCCATAGCAAGTAAGCACCACCGAAAATTGTCACAGTGTTAATTAAAGGATCCCCTGCCACTATCCAAAATAGTAATATTAATGCACCAAAGCTATAGTCTTGTTTAATAGCACCCAAGCTTTTACGAAAGTACCACAAACAATAACCGATCGCAGCAATTATAATAAATACAATAGGTGGTAAAGGGTCTTTAATGCCACCATGTTTCCAATTTACCGAACCAATGGTAATTTGCATCAACATTTTCCACCAACCTTGCCAATCAAAGCCCAAGGAAGGCCGCCATCCTTTTTGAGCGTTGATAAATGCTAAGGGATCACCAAACTTAACAGCACAAAATATACTAAACAAAATCAATCCCCCAGCAGTGGCCAAAGCAGCTATATAGGCAATGGGAGGGCGGTTTTGCTTCCAAGATGCGATCGCTAATGCGGGGATAAGTACTATACCTGTAGGACGGGTTGCTGTAGCTAAAGCACCACACAAGGCAGTCCAGCCATAACGCCGACTATCAAAGGCATATAAAGTAGCCGTACTGAGGAATAAATACAATCCTTCAGTATAAATTACTGCTGTAAATATTGATGATGGGAACCAAGCCATAACTATAGTTGCCCATCTGGCACCATTTTGACTATGTTGTTGCTTTACCCAAAAATAAATACAGTATAATGCCGCTAAAAATGCCACATTGCTGATGAGTGTACCTGCAACTTCAAAAGGCAAACCCAAGCCCATTAACCCCCGGATAATCAAAGGAAAGAGAGGAAAAAAGGCAATATTATGTCCTTTACCGTCATTGACATATTCATATCCAGAAGTGACAATTTGTCGATACTTTTCACTGTCCCAAGCATCAAATACCCCCCAGTCCAATGTAGGGACAATACCTCCTGGTGGTGCTGGTAAGTTGGGTGCAATCGCCAACATGGCAATCCAGATTAGCATTCGGCTACATAGCCATATGATTGCTGGAAACAGCAAGTCATGGGTTAGTAAACTTTTCTGGGCACTTTCTCCTTTAGCCATCTCTTTCCCACAAAGGCATAATCATCAGACACAATACCATAGAGTGGTGGAGGGAGAGAGGGAAGGAGTGATGGAGTAGGGTTAATTCTTGCGGTTACCCTAACACTTGTGCTTGATCTGGAAAAATAAAATTGCGATCGCCAAATATTTTAATCAATGGAGATACATCGTCGATTTTCCTCAGCGTCTCTTTTATTAGCCGTTTTCATATTCCTGGCATTATTTTTACGTATTATTTGTGCTTTTTTATTCCCTAATGTTTTGTGGCCAGATGAAATATTTCAAACATTAGAACCTGCACACCGGCTTAGTTTTGGCCATGGCATTATTTCTTGGGAGTTCAGGGATGGTATTCGTTCCTGGGTATTTCCCGCAGTACTTGCTAAGGTAATGAGTATCACAAAATGGCTAGGAGATGGTTCTAGTGGATATTTGGCTGGTGTAAAGATTTTTTTATGTTTGATTTCCTTAATCCCTGTGTTAGTTGCCTTTTTTTGGGGACAGCGCCTGGATGGACTAGTTGGTGGTGCAATTGCTGCGGGGGTTTGTTGTATTTGGTTCGAGTTAATTTACTTTGCTCCCAAAGCTTTTAATGAGGTATTAGCAGCACATTTACTATTGCCAGGGGTATATCTTGGCACATGTCATCAATATTCTCTATCCCAACGCAGACGGTTGTTTTTTGCTGGTTGTTTGTGTGGATTAGCTCTGTGCTTACGTATCCATTTACTCCCTGCCATCGCATTTTTTGTTGCGTACATTTGTCGCCGGAATTGGCAAAAAAAATGGTTACCGATGGTAGCAGGAATTATCGCCCCTGTTTTACTATTTGGTACAGTTGATGCCTTTACTTGGTCTTATCCTTTCCAGTCTTTTTGGTTGAATATTTGGGTAAATGCGATCGAGGGTAAAAGTAGCAGCTATGGAGTTTCTCCCTGGTATGAATATCTGTGGGAGCTAATTAAAAGTTGGATAGTGGCAATTATCCCCATCACCTTTTTAGTAATTAGGGGTGTTCGTCGCAGTCCTATTTTAGGGTGGTTAGTAGTAATTATTATACTTTCCCATAGTGCGATCGCTCACAAAGAATATCGCTTTATTTACCCTGCTGTACTCATGATTATTTTTCTCGCTGGACTGGGAACAGCAGATGTAGTATTACACCTACGTCCCCAGTGGTTAGTATCAAAGGGAACTAAAAGAGCAGTATTAATCTGTATGCTCATCTGGTGTTTTTTCTCCGCCGTTTTACCTCTGGCTAGTAGCACAACCCACTGGAGGCGCTATGCAGGCAACTTACGGGCTTTTCAAATGTTAAGTATAGAAAAAAATCTTTGTGGTGTAGGGATTTGGGGAATGCATTGGTCTCAAACAGGAGGCTATGCTTATTTACACCAAAATGTCCCACTGTTTATGTTGGAAAATCAGCAGGATTTTGATAAATATAAACCCAATTTCAACTATGTAGTGGGAAAAAAGAAACTGGCTTTGCCACCCCAACATCAAGATTACACCGTAGAAAAGTGTTGGAAGCGCACTTGTTTATATAAGAGTCAAACATCTTGCCAAGTAAGGGATGGCTATGACTTTAATCAGGTGATGAAACAACGAGGAGAGTGAAGGAGTTAAGAGTTAAGAGTTGAGAGTTGAGAGTTTTTAAAATAATTAACAACCAACAACCATCAACTATCAACCAACAACCATCAACTAACAACTATCAACTATCAACTATCAACCAACAACCATCAACTAACAACCAACAACTATCAACTATCAACCAACAACCAACAACTATCAACTATCAACCAACAACCATCAACTAACAACTATCAACTAACAACTATCAACTAACAACTCTTCCCCAAACCCATCAATACAAGGCTTTTCAGGGCAACCGCTGCTAGGTTGCCCTTTATTATTTCAAAAAATCTGTAGTATGCACTTGACACTTTGTAGTATGCAATGTAGTATTGAAACATAGAGTAATACAGATACTACAAAAAAGACCTGATATTAACTCATCCGAACCATGAAAACTGAATAAATTGCCATTTGGGGGTGTAACTCAGTAGTGTAGAGTGCCTGTCTGTCGAACAGGAAGCCGTGGGTTCAAGTCCCATCATCCCCGTGTAGCCTTGTGGACGACTAGAAAAGTCGCTTTGGTTCTCAGCCAAAGAGAAGCGGGTGCAACTCCCGTCAAGGCTTGCAAACATGTCCAGGTCGCCAAGTGTTTAAGGCATCGGCTTGCAACACCGACAATCGTGGGTTGAAATCCCACCCTGGACTCCAAACATTGCAGTGTCACCTAATGGTTAAGGTACTCGGCTCATAACCGAGGATATGCGAGTTCGATTCTCGCCACTGCTACCAAATGCAGAGATGGTGTAATTGGCAACATCACAGTCTCCAAAACTGTTGTTCTAGGTTCAAATCCTAGTCTCTGCGTTGTGGTGCTGTAGGCAAATTGGTTAAGCCGCCTGTCTTTCAAGCAGGAGATTGCGGGTTCGAGTCCCGTCGGCACTGCTGACTTGAGTTGGGATGGCAGAAAACGGGAAAACTGGTTTCTCCATTCCTTTATTTCCCTGAGAAATCTCAAGTAATTGCTGCAAAATGGGTCGGCTCACCTATTGGTGTGGGTAACTGTCTGTAAAACAGCCGCGGAAAGCATTGCTGGTTCAATTCCAGCTCGACCCATTATGGAGAGATCGCTATTGGTAGGGCAAGCTGTTTGCTAAACAGTCGTGGGTATATAAGTCCACTGTGGGTATCTCCTAAGCCCTAAACGGGCACGGCAGAGCCGAACGGAGACGCTGCGCGAACAACTCCCTCTCTCTCCGCTTGAGAACGTAGTGTAACTGGATAACACGTCAGTCTACGAAACTGAAAAGTGGGGGTTCAAGTCCCTCCGTTCTCGTTACATAGGAGAGATGGTGGAATGGCTGGTTGAGATGCCCTATTAAACCAGTTCATTTGGTAATACCCATCTTTCCCCATTTTTCCCCTGGTAGCTCAGTTGGTAGTAGCGCCTGTTTGAAGCACAGGAGGTCATCCGTTCGATCCGGATCTGGGGGGCTGGCACATTCATTGCCCTATAGCTCAACTGGCAGAGCAAGCGGCTGTTAACCGCGAGGTTGTAGGTTCGATTCCTACTGGGGCAGCTTATTCATTGCCGAGTGGACGAATTGGTAAAGTCACCTGTCTCTGAAACAGGGGTTTTGTAGGTTCAAACCCTACCTCGGCAGCTAAATATTGAATTGAACTAGCAATTTATGTTTTATTTCATAGTGTTACTATATATTTTAACCATTACACATCTACAAAAAATTCATGCCACGGCGAAGTGTTCTGTCAAATAAATCAAAAATGGAAGAAGCTGTGAAAAGCTGTTCATCTGTAAAGCAATGCTTAGAGTATCTGGGACTTAGAGCAGCTGGTGGCAACTATAAAAATTTCTATAATTGGTGTGATAAACATAGTATTATTCCGCCGATAGGAGATAATACAATCGGATTGAAAATGTATTCTCAACAGAAAAAAATCCCATTAGAAAATATCTTGATTATAGGCTCTTCTTATAACAGAGTTAATCTAAAAAATAGATTAATTGAAGAATCATTATTGGAGGAAAAATGTTATGAATGTGGAATATCACCAGAGTGGAATGGTAAGCGTCTTTGTTTGCAATTAGACCATATTAACGGTACTAGTAATGACAATAGATTTGAAAATTTACGTTTACTTTGTCCGAACTGCCACAGCCAAACAGAAACTTTTGCTGGTAGGCGATTAAGTTATGGGAAAATCAATATTTTTTCTTGTTCCCAATGTAATAAAGCAATAACAAAACACTCTAGATTAGGGCTTTGTAAAAAATGTGCATCAACAAGATTTAACTTTACAAAGAGGAAAGTTGAAAGACCTTCTAGAGAAGAGTTGGCAAAATTAATTTGGTCAAAACCAACAACTTTAATAGCTAAAGATTTTGGTGTTAGTGACAAAGCAGTGGAAAAATGGTGTAAGTCTTATGGAATTGAGAAACCATCAAGAGGATATTGGACAAAAAAAAAGCAATTTCAAAGTTCAAATATTTGATTAATTAATACCTTATAAATCTACATTGGGGAATCGCCTAATCGGCATGGCACCGCTCTTTGAAAGCGGAAAAATATAGGTTCGAGTCCTATTTCCCCAGTTCTATTCAATAGTAATAGATAAGCCAAATTATACTCCTGTAGCCCAATTGGAAGAGGCGGCTGTCTCAAAAACAGTCTGTGTATGGGTTCGACTCCCATCAGGAGTACCAAACTTGCTGCTGTAGCCCAATTGGAAGTAGGCGCTGGTCTTAGAAACCAGAGGTTGTGGGTATCTCCTTCGGAGACGCTACGCGAACGACTCCCACCAGCAGTATTATCCGGGTGTAGCGCAGTTGGGAGCGCATCTGTTTTGGGAACAGAGGGTCGCAGGTTCGATCCCTGCCACTCGGATTTATGGGTCGTTAGCTCAATTGGTAGAGCATCCGCCTTTTAAGCGGATAGTTCAGGGTTCAAGTCCCTGGCGACCCATTGATATGATATGGGCGTTTGGCAGAACGGTTATGCTCCTGACTCTTAATCAGGCTAAAACAGGTTCGACTCCTGTAACGCCCATCAATTCAAGCCCCTGTGATGCAATTGGGAGACATGACCCGCTTAAAACGGGTTTTCTACAGGTTCAAGTCCTGTCAGGGGTATTTGGTAACACGCGGGGATGGAGCAACGGTGGCTCGTCAGGCTCATAACCTGAACATCAGCAGGTTCAATTCCTGCCCCCGTCACCAAAATTAGTGCTGGTGTGGCTCAACGGCAGAGCAACTGTCTTGTAAACAGTAGGTTGTAGGTATCTCCTCCGGAGACGCTACGCGAACGACTCCTATCACCAGCTTCAATGCGATTGTGCTGTAACGGTAGCATCTGAGTCTTCCAAACTCTAGGTACGAGTTCGAGTCTCGTCGATCGCTTTTATAGTCCCGTAACTCAGTTGGTAGAGTGCCTTCCTTACAAGCAGGATGTCACAGGTATCTCCTCCGGAGACGCTGCGCGAACGATTCCTGTCGGGACTACCAAATATAGGAGTGTCGCTTAATGGATAAGGCAACCGTCTTCTAAACGGTTTTATGTAGGTTCAAATCCTACCACTCCTGCTCATGGGGTCATAGCTCAATTGGCTAGAGCACCTGTCTTGCACACAGGAGGTTAGGGGTTCAATTCCCCTTGATTCCATTGTGGTGTCAGAAGCCAAAGTCGTCGCGGCGCTTGTTTGTGGAACAAGTAATTAGGGAGTTCAAGTCTCCTCTGGCACCCCTGAATGGAAAATGCTGCTGAATGGACGGCAACTGGTCTTGAAAACCAGGGTAGGGTAACACCTAGGGGTTCGATTCCTCCATTTTCCGCCACCACCTGAAGCCGAAAAGTGAGGCGCTGTGCTGATAACACAGAAATAGGAGGAGCATTACCTCCCTGGTGGATTACCAATTTTTAGACAAGAAAGGTTGATAGTTGACAGTTGACAGTCAAGTTTACGGGTTTTGTTACCTGATAAATATGGGATGTTTTTTATCTGGAAGTCCCTTATTCTAATCAGCATGGGTATCCTGAAACCAGTTAACACTGTAAAGCCTACGGAAGAGGCTAACTGATAACTGATAACTGTTAACTGTTAACTGTTAAACCAATACCCCTTGCACCTTATCAATATTTTGCCTCACAGCTTGGGCTGAGGCGTGTAATTCGGCTCGTTCAGCATCACTGAGGGATATTTCCACTAAATCCTCAATTCCACCACATCCCAAATGGCAAGGAACCCCCAGAAAAATATCTTTAAGCCCATATTCTCCCTGGAGATATGCCGCTACGGGTAATAAACGATGCTGATTTAACAAAATTGACTCTACCATCACACAGGCAGCTGAGGCGGGAGCAAAGAAAGCTCCACCAGTGTGCATCAGTTCGACAATTTCTGCTCCACCACGACGGGTACGTTGTACCAAGCGTTCAATGGTAGCTGTGTCCAAAAATTCTGTTATGGGAATGCCATGAACGGTAGCACAACGGGATAAAGGAACCATTAAATCCCCGTGGCTACCCATTACCATTGCTTTTACGTCAGCAGGTAAAACCCCTAATTCCATGGCAATGAAGGTTTCAAACCGGGCTGAGTCTAATACCCCTGCCATGCCCATAATTCGATGGGGGGGTAATCCTGTGGTTTGCCAAGCCAGGTAAGTCATCACATCCAAGGGATTTGTAACTATGATAAATACTGCATTGGGAGAATGAACGATCGCATTTTTTGCCGCAGATACCACAATTTTGGCATTAGTTAGTAGTAAATCATCCCTACTCATACCTGGTTTGCGGGGGAATCCGGCGGTAATAACTACGATATCGGAATCGAATGTATCGGCATAATTATTAGTACCGATAATCTGACGGTGATGAAGTTCAATTCCCCTGGCTTCCATCAAGTCTAATGCTAGTCCTTGGGGCATTCCCTGAACAATATCTAGCAATACCACATTTGCTAGGTTCTTTTCAGCTATGCGTTGAGCTAGGGTACTACCAACTCTACCAGCACCAATAACGGTAACACGGGGGGAGCGACACAGGCTTGGAGAAGCAGGGGAAGTATACATGATAAATTATTTGAACTCTTCAATTTGATCTAAACGCAACCAAATATTCGGCGTTGGCACTTTACCAAATTTGACGAGGGCATAATCATTTTGAATA
Source organism: Calothrix sp. MO_167.B42 (assembly GCA_030065255.1). Classification (GTDB taxonomy): domain Bacteria; phylum Cyanobacteriota; class Cyanobacteriia; order Cyanobacteriales; family Nostocaceae; genus Calothrix_A. Next base: position 15,891 of record JASJCX010000034.1, read on the forward strand.
TCCATTACTTCCCCTTTGCTTTCAAACAAATAGGAAGGTAAACGTGAATCACTGGCTTTTGCTTCTAGGCTATTTTCTAGTTGCTCGCGCACAGCACGCACCATAGTTCCTTTTTTGACAGGCATATTTTTCCCTCTTGTGTTTTATTTAAGATAGTTCCATAAAGGATCTTAGCTTGTGTCGAAGGAAGCAATGAATATTTTGCCTATATAGAGACTTACACCAAAACGAATCAAAGGTTTCCCTTTTAACTCTTAACTCTTAACTCGTGAACACTGATTAAATGGATGAAACTGGTAACACGGATAGTTGATAACCCAACAATTAACTCTTAACTATCAGCTATCAACTATCAACTCTTAACTTTTAACTTGGTTGACATTGCCCACAAAAATGACTCGAACGTCCGCCTAATTTAATGCGTTGAATTGGCTGACCGCAAATTTTGCACGGTTCTCCTGTGCGGTTGTAAACCCAAGCTACACCGCCGTAGTTGCCGTTAACGCCTTTGACGTTGAGAAAATTACTAAAAGTAGTGCCGCCAGCAGCAATACTGGTTTCTAATACCTTAATTATAGCAGTATATAAACTTTCAATCTGCGATCGCTGCAAATCTACACATTGGGTTTGTGGTGGAATTTTGCTGAGAAATAGGGCTTCGTCAGCATAAATATTGCCTAATCCTGCTACCATTGACTGGTCTAGTAGGGCAGTTTTGATGGGACGGCGACGATTGTGGAGTTTCTGCGCCAAGTATTCTGCCGTAAATTCACCTGAGAATGGATCTGCTGCTAGTTTTGCTAAACCAGTAATAATGCTTTCTATTGCCACTGTGGGAGCAACTAACCACATTTGCCCGAATGTACGCTGATCGACAAAACGTAATTCTTTATTGCCCTGAAAAAATAGCCTAACTCTTGTATGCTTGTGTAGTGGCTCGTTTTTATCTAACCACAAAAGTTGTCCTGTCATCCGCAGGTGAACCCCCAGCCAACCTGAGGCGGGTGAAAGTTGGGCTAACAGGTATTTACCACGACGATGCCAACTAGCGATGGTATTGTCTTTAATCCCATCGATGAATTTATCAATCGATGTGGGTTGAGCTACTGTACGTTCTAGCAGCACTTCTCCACCAATAATTTTTTGGTTCAGGGTTAAATTGTTCAACCCCCGACGCACCGTTTCTACTTCTGGCAATTCAGGCATTACAAGCGATCGAAGAATTTGTGATTAATTTAGGTACAGATCTCCTCAGATATCCTACCATCAAGACAAACTAGTGCGTCTAACCGATCCCCGACTTCTCAAAGAAGTCGGGGATCTGTCGCCCTTGGTGAACTAATGCGATGAAGCACTAGTATCCTTAAGTGGGGATTCTTTCCCATCAGTCCTCACAGAAAAATACCACCACCGAGAATGAAAATACCTCTGACACGCCAGTTTTTCTACTTAGGGAGAACCCAACTAGAGGAACTGGCTCAACTTTCCGCAAAATCCACAATCTAAAATCTAAAATCTAAAATCCAAAATCCAAAATCAAAAGACGATGGAAAAATCAAGAGTGAGAAAGGATGAATCAGCCAAAAAGGATGTAAAATCCATGCTTTCCCTATCTTTCCTCATTTTCCATCGCCTGTACAAATAATCCCTTAATGGCTAATTTGGGAAATTTTATGCTTTAGCCTTGGGTGCTTCTACTTCCACAACTTCATCAAGGGCAAAGTTATTGGTGTTGACACCTGAGGCACTTCCGCTAAAACCAGTGTAGTTAACTTTATCAAAACGGACAATTACGGGGTATTTGATACCGGATTTGTCTATGGATGCAACAGTACCAACATCTTGATACCAGTAGGATTCCTTACGGAGAATACGTACTTTAGAACCGCGTTGAACCATGGTTTTTTCCTTTTTTAGTGACGAATCGCCAGTATATAGGGCTATTTGATATTAACTCTACAACTTGAATGTCTCTTCTAGCTTCTTTGTTAAGTTATTTATCTTGACATTCCCATAATCATGGGGAATGACAACGGTAAATTACTTAATTACTCCGGACACTATAAATTTATGACTGAAATAGAAATTAGTAATCTTAAACAAAAAAGGTTAAAGGTTGCAATCAAAATACAGGTACAAATCACGCCTTTGCCATTTATGATTCGCCTCATGAATTCTGATGAAGGGAGTCACCACTCATACTAATCTCTGTGTGGGATATTAAATTTTTAAGAGTAACTGTATTATTCGTCACGGTTTTACCCCCTATTTTTTATATGGGGTAGTAATACCCTTGACAAAAAAGATTTGTTTGATTATTCTTGCGGTCGCTAACCTAAAATGCATATAAAAGAAATTCCTATGTTTTAGTTAATACAAATAAACTCCCCTCGTTACCCCTACTAATACGCAAATCATGATCTATATAGGTAATATCTAACCATCCTTGCTGTTCATTGCTATTGAGAGGGAAATCAATTGCCAGGAATTTTTTACCAGCCTCAATCTGTTGGATAAAATCATCTGGGGATTTGTAGCCAATTAAACGTTGTAAACCAATGATTGAACGCTCAAATTTGACATTTACACGCTTGTCACCAACGGGTTCAAATTTGGCCGCAACGCTAACCAATCCTTCAATGTAGGGTAATCCAAAAATTTCCGCCAGGTTGTAAATTATATTAGAATTGACACGTATGTACTGATAAATTTGACCAACTTTGCTCAAAGGTAGGCGATCTAGATTTAACAACGGCTTGCTAGTCGTATATATTAGTCGCCAATTACCATCAAGCAAATGAGTTGCTGTTAGAGGGCTGGGTGTGGGATTAATATTTTCCACATTGGCGATCGCAACTGAAATAGCTTGTTTTTTAGTTTCAGTTGCAAGAATGCCGCGATTTGTACCAGCGATCGCTTGTAAAAGATCGGCTTTTGCTGTCATTACCTAGATTACCTCAAGATATCAGAATTAATTATCAGTATCGCGAAAATATTCAGCAGTTGTGTTAGGCAAATGTATTAAACACCAAATTCCATGTCATCATTTACTTTATCCATGTTAAATAAAGATTTACTTGTCGGATTTTCTCTGGCACCTCTTGAATGAATAACTAAAATATGCTTTGTCAAGTGATAGACTCTAAATGTCTATTTGATAATCCCCCTTTTTTTATTCGTCGATATGTTGAATTCTCCATTACGTGAAGCACCCCGAAACCAAAGAGCCGATATTATCCCATTAAAGCAAGAGTCTTCCTTATTAGACTGGTTAAAATCCAGTAATCGCTTGATACCCCGTGATGTTCACGAAAAACGATCCTCAGAAGAGGAAGAAGACGTTGAATCTATGTTGGGTGTAGAAGACGGAATCGGCTATGATGACGATGATTTCGATGATGAGGAAGGGGACGACTAGTGGATTGTAGTTTGGGTGTAGGTTAAAATACCATCCCCAGCTACGTAATTTTTTAAAGTGTAAAGTGTGGAGTGAAGGGAAATTTCTGTGGACGCTAAATTATCTCCCCAGCAAGGTTTAAATAGTTCTGGCATCGCTTTAGCCTCTTCCCTTGGTGGAGGGCTAACCCTGGCGGCGCTGATTTTAGATGGCATGGCAAATAGATCGCCTTGGCAACCTATTTCGCTGACTCTGCCACTATTATTATGTGCACTGGTTGCAGCTGCCATGGGTTATGTAGTAGTGCCCTTATTACAAAATATTAAAGCTGGACAGATCATTCGTGAAGATGGACCCCAGGCTCATTTAAAGAAGGCTGGCACGCCAACGATGGGTGGTATTTTCTTTATACCCACAGCTGTGTTAATCGCCTGTGTTTGGTCTAATTTCGCTACTGATGTGGTGGCTGTTTCCGTATTAACCCTGAGTTTTGGCCTGATTGGCTGGATCGATGATTGGCAAATTTTACGCCGTAAATCTAATAAGGGTATATCCCCACGGATGAAGTTGGGATTACAAATTGCTTCGGCAACCATCTTTTGTATATGGTTGATGTTTACCCAACCTGCTAATATTACCAATATTGCTTTACCATTGGGTTTTTCCCTACCCTTGGGCTTGTTATTCTGGCCCTTTGCTGGCTTTGTGTTGTTAGCAGAGAGTAACGCCACTAACTTAACCGATGGAATTGATGGTTTAGCAGCTGGTACAGTGGCAATTGCATTATTGGTCTTGGGTGCTATGGTTGCTCCCACTTCCCCCGGGTTAATGGTTTTCTGCGCTTCCTTGAGTGGTGGTTGCTTGGGATTTCTAGCCCACAATCGCAACCCAGCCAGGGTGTTTATGGGAGATACTGGTTCCCTGGCTTTGGGAGGAGCTTTAGCTGCGGTAGCACTGCTAACCAATAGCTTAGTGGGATTATTCATTCTCAGTGGTATCTTCTTTGTGGAAACCTTATCTGTAATGGCACAAGTAAGTTATTACAAAGCGACAAAGGGACCCGATGGTAAAGGTAAGAGATTATTAAAAATGGCACCTTTACACCACCATTTGGAATTATCTGGTTGGTCTGAACTGCAATTAGTGGCTGTATTTTATCTTGTCGCGGCAATTTTGGCTGTGAGTAGTTTGATGATTGGTTAACATGTAGCAGTTTTGAAATAACAAGTAACAAGTAACAAGTAATAACACTTGTTTAATAGCTTTTTACATGTTAGAATGACAGCTTTATTTTTGCCAAAATGTACTAGACAATTAAATATACCAAAAATTACTTAACCGTTCCTCCTTGCTAGGGACGGTTTTCAATTTGTCCTCTTACTTTTTGTAAACTTATACCAAGTTGCTTTCAAAGATAGTCTGCATGTCGTCATTGCGACGGGAGCGGAGTACAAGGAAGCAATCTCACTAACTCGAACTACTACAACTTCAACGCAACTTAGTATTATTTACTGTATAATCAACAAAAATTAGCAACAAAGTTGCAGAGTAAGCGTTACATTGAAAAGGAATATATGTCGCTCTCTAATCTTGGAGAGTAGTGTGGCTATGAACACATCTGCATTGATCACTGATAGCAGAAATTCCTGGGATTTTTTCAACTTTGACTTGACAACACCCCAACCCTCCTTAGATGGTGATTTGCTTAAGCAGTTAGGGTTTATTCCAGGGTTAAAAGAGATTCTGATGTTACGACAGGTTCATGCCTTAGAACACGCGACAATTTGGGTTCTTAGCGAATCAGCAACCGTAGAAACTCAGGCTGATAACCAACTTTTGGGGGGTTTATCTACGGAACAGGGTTTTTACTTGTATGGCGATGTGAATATTAGCAATTTGCGACGTGCTGTCAATCTGGCTCTCCATCGTCTCAATAGTGGTGAATGGAACTTAGCAGTACATCCCCGTTGTGGAACTAATGTATCGGTGGAAACAATTTTAACTGCTGGTTTAGCTGTGGGCATGCATTTACTTTTACCAAGGGGTCCCATAGAGCAATTGATTGGTTTAGGAGTAGCAGCAACAACAGCAGCAGAAATATCCCCAGATGTGGGTTCCGCGGTGCAAAAGTATTTGACAACTGCAATTCCTTTCAATTTAGCGATCGCAAATATTACACTTACTCAAGATAATGAGGGTCAAGATGCCTATTTTATCAGAGTTAATTGGCGAGATTGTTAAATCAGTTGATAGTTGACAGTTGAGAGTTAATTGTTGGGTTATCAACTTCTATCCGTGTCATCAGTGTCATCCATTTAATCAGTGATCCCAAGTTAATTGTTGGGTTATCAAATATCCGATTTATCTAACTCCTCACACAATCGCCCCCTAACCCCCAAATTTGGGGGAACAGGAATTGTCAAAGTCCCCCAGAATTGGGGGATTTAGGGGGCTATAACCTTATTAATGAGAGGGAAAGATTAACCACCCAAAGCCTTATCCCACTCTAATTGATAGGCCAAACCATACTTAATAAAATCTTCCTCCTTGGCTCTATCGCTTTTACCAAATACACCTAAACTATAAGGGTTATCCTGCATACGTTGGTTTACCAGCTCTTGTTCAAATTGTATGACTTCCTCCCAAGGGTGTTCTGGTTTAAAGAAGTCTACAACTAATACAGTTCGGTCATAATTGGTGTAATTATGGGGACAGTGGGGATAACTGTGATCTAACACCATAAATTCACCTTCATGCCAATGGAGTTTTTCATGGCATATCTTCATTGCCACATCCCCCTCTGGGACGATTAAACCCAAGTAACCGCGATTCATATGGGGGTTGTAGTTGGTATGTAGTTTAATATCTAATCCGGGGTGAAATGTTCCAAAGTATACATTCCTAATAATGTTTTGTTTAATGGAGTTCGTTGTAGTAATTGTCTGGGATAAAATTGGGAAATATTTTTCTCTAATTTTCAGTACTTCTTTGAATACATCACATGATTGATAATCAGGGTATTGGATTTGATGGGTTTGGATATATTCTTCAATAAACATACCTTGAAATAACACACCAAAGGCACTGTATTTAGAACTACCTTTGGTTTTAATTGTGTTACTTTTTGGTCCCATAATATCGTAGGTAAATTTTAATTCTGATTGGGACGCACTCTGAATGTAGTGTGTAAATTCATCTCTGATTTTTTGCCAATTTTCTTGCAAGCTGTTGAGAAAAGGAAATTGTTGTGGATTCAGATGATATTCACTAAAAATTGTCATGGTTTTATTTTTATTCATGGATTAAATCTTTATTTATAGATAATTATTTCCTAGGGATTTCCTAGGGTGAGCATCAACCATAATTCCCGTGTCATTTTGAAAAAACAATGGGACAGATGGGTAGGGGCACGGCACCAGTAAGATAATTGTATATATTGAAAGATTAACCGATGCCGTGCCCTTGCGAAAAATTGGCGTTGCTCTCATTGGGGGATGATGTTGCCAGGTGAGCATCAACCATAATCCCCGTGTCATTTCAGTTATCAGTTTTCCCCCAGTGTTCAGCAATGCCTTGTTTGAATTGGTATACAAAGGGCATGGCGTGGGTGAGATTATTCGATAGCCAAAAGAGATTGTTGATGCCGTGCCCCTACGGATAATTTGTTTTTTGGTATGTTGAAAAAATGCAGAGGCTCAGAGCCCCGACTTTTACAAAAAAGTCGGGGCTCTAAACCCCCGCGACTCTTCGAAATTGATGTGGTGGAGTAGTAGTAATAATTTTGACTTAGTATTTGTCTTGTAAGAATAGCAAGAAACCTTAGATTTTGAAAAACAAATAATCCGCTAATCCGTTGCCAAATCCGTTGCCAAATTCTTTACCGTGAGGTCTATAATAATGTCGGAAAATATATTATGCGATCGCATTATCAAAAATGTAAGGGTTGTTCGTCCCCATCAAGATACTGTTGAATTACTGGACTTGGGGATTAAGGATGGCAAGTTTACCGAAATTGCCCCTAATATAAGTCCAGAGCGGGGTAAAGAAGTATTTGATGCCGAAAATCTCCTGGGTTTCCCTGGATTAGTTGATGCCCATATGCACATTGGCATTTATCAACCCCTGGACCAAGATGCTGTGACTGAAAGCAAAGCAGCAGCCATGGGAGGTGTCACCACTAGTATTACTTACATTCGTACTGGTCAATATTACTTAAATAAAGGCGGTCCTTACAAGGATTTTTTCCCAGAGGTTTTGGCCCTATCGGCGGGTAATTTTTTCGTTGATTACAGTTACCATATTGCTCCCATTAGCGGCTCCCATATTGATGAAATGCAGATGTTGTTTGAGGAGTATGGTGTTACCTCCTTCAAAATCTTTATGTTCTATGGTGGCTATGGTTTACACGGACTTTCCGAGAAACAAAACCTGTTTTTAATGATTAATAAAGAGGAAAGATACGACTTTGCTCACTTTGAGTTTATTATGCGCGGTTTGACCAAACTAAGAGAATTATATCCCCAACAGAGCGATCGCATTAGCTTAAGTCTCCATTGCGAGGTGGCGGAAATCCTCAATGCTTATACGAAAATTGTCCAAGCAGATTCTAGCCTAACTGGTTTAACGGCTTACAGTGCAGCCCGTCCCCCCCATTCTGAAGGTTTAGCTATTTGTATCGCCTCTTACTTGGCTCACGAAACCAATTGTGTGAATATTAATCTCCTACACCTTAGTTCCCGCAAAGCAGTGGAAGCAGCTTTGACTATGCAAGCAGCCTTCCCCCATATCAATTTTCGCCGGGAAGTCACCGTGGGACATTTACTATTAGATACAGATGCACCTACGGGTAAATGGGCAAAGGTCAACCCTCCCATTCGTCCCCGCGCAGATGTAGAATACCTATGGCAAGCCGTACTCGATGGTCACATTGACTGGATTGTCAGCGACCATGCCTGCTGCTCCATGGAGAAAAAAGCTAGTTTGCAAAATCCCGATAATATCTGGTTAGCTAAGTCCGGTTTTGGTGGCACAGAATACCTCCTATCTGGTGTATTTAGTGAGGGTGGCAAGCGGGGTCTGTCCTACAATCGCATGGCTGAGTTATTAAGCTGGAATCCCGCCCGGCGGTTTGGGGTAGACACAAAAGGTGATATTGCCGTGGGTTATGATGCAGACTTGGTACTCCTAGACCCCAATGAATCCTTTGTTGTCCGTGCGGCTGAGTCAGAGTCCCAGCAAGGTTATACGCCGTTTGAGGGCATGGAGTTGACGGGACGGGTGAAAACAACCTTTTTGCGGGGGAATATAATTTATCACCAAGGACAGGTATTGGGTACCCCTAATGGACGTTATTTACAACGCAAATGAAAGTAGCACGTATCCATCAACACATTGGTCCAGCTGCCATACAGGTAGATGACATCGAAGATTTGCAACCCGGTTCCGGGGAAGTCAGAATTCGGGTAGGTGCTGCGGGAATGAATAATTCCGACCTCCAGACAACCTATGGAAACTATCGGGGGTATGGTTATCAAGGATTGCCCCATATCCTCGGCCAAGAAGCTGCTGGAGAGGTGGATGCCGTGGGATTGGGGGTAAAAGGATTCGTGCCGGGAATGCGGGTTGTGGGGTGCGTGAGGGGCGCTTTTGGCTCCATGGCAATTGGCCGTGCCCAGGAGTTATTACCACTGGCTGATGAAGTACCATTTACGGTAGCAGCAAGTTTGCCTATTGCCTATATGACTGCGGCAATGGCACTAATCCACAAAGCCAAGGTACAACATGGGGAATGGGTACTGGTACATCCTGGTACTGGTGGTGTGGGTACAGCCGCCGTTCAACTGGCTCAGTTGTTGGGAGGGCGAGTGATTGCCACTGGGGGTAATGGGGTTAAGGTACGGCGATTACTGGAATTAGGTGCGGTACAGGGGATTGATTATAGCAGTCAAGATGTAATTGCCCAAGTGATGAAAATTACAGGTAATTCAGGGGTACAGGTGGCACTGGATGGAGGGGGGAAAGTAACCTTTGGCCACTGTTTAGATGCGATCGCTCCTAATGGTCGTATAGTTTCCTATGGTACCACTACTGGTATGGATGCTGGGCTGCCCATAGGGAAACTACTGGGACGTAATGTGACAATTTACGGCATTGCTCTCTGGTATAACTGCGACTATCAGGCGACTTTGGCAACTTTGGGTAATCTGGTAATTCCTGCGGTGGCTGAGGGTAAGTTACAGCCAATCATTGATGAAGTAGTTGATTTGCAAGGGGTTTCTGGGGCGTTGGTAAAAATGGAAAATCGGGGTTTGATGGGGAAAATTATTGTGGTTCCGTGAGCAAGCTGTCACACCTTTAGGAGCTAAAAAAGTGCAAAAAAACAATTAATAATATTAATTTATAACAATATTAATAATAGTATTACCAATAACAAAAAATATTAATTTTAAGGATTGGTAATATATTGTGTAAGATTGCCTGTAGCATATTAGCCAATAGTCTCACCAGTAAAGATTTATGTAAAAAAAAATCACTATTTCTGCAAGTTATTTAAAATTTTTCTCAAAAATTTTACGGTTCTCTTTCATTGTTTCTAAGACTCGCTATATTTTAATTCTCCAGAATATGATGATAATTAAGATAACAGATAATGACTGTAAGATTCCCAAAAAGCTGTAAAAAATTCAACTTAGGGGAGAGTTGGGAGATAAACAATGAGTCAACGTATTAAAAGAGCATTTTTAGACACAGAAGATGGGCAGATTCTTTACCGCATTGGTGGTGAAGGAGAGCCTCTACTTTTACTGCATATGAATCCCCGCAGTAGTGATGAATTTCGGGAATTGATGCCCATTTTTGCTGAGAATAGACTGGTTATAGCAATGGATTTAATGGGCTTTGGTGATTCTGACAAACCACCGAGAATGTATACCATTGCCGACTACGCCAAAAATGCGATCGCTCTTTTCGACGAATTAGGTATAAAAAAGGCAAGTATTTTCGGTAATCATACAGGTGCTTTTGTGGCGGGAGAGGTGGCAGCTGCCTATCCTGAGCGGGTCGAAAAACTTGTATTGGGTAATGTACCTGGCTTTGGAGAAGAAGGCAAAGCAAAATTATCCCAGTTACTTGATGCAGGTTTCAAAATCAAAGAAGATGGTTCCCACTTGATGGAAAGATGGTTAGCTCGTTCCAGATACGTTGGTTCTGCGGAATTAAACCATCGCTGGGTTTTAGATGACTTGAAATGTTTTGGTCATCCTTTATACGCAATTTCGGCCGTGGGAAACTACTGTTTGGATGCTAAAGCAAGGTTGGGTCTGATTAAGTGCCCCACACTTATATTATGGGGATTAGATGATGTGCGAGAATTTGAGCGACTGGGTTTGGCTAAACCTGAAAATCGGCATTTTGTTTCCCAAGCCATTCCCCACGGAAAGGTAGTTGAATTTGAAGAGGGAACAATTTGTATGATGAATCAAATGCCTGAAGAAGTATCGAAGGTGGTAACTGACTTTCTCAACAATTGAGAATAGATTGGCCTCTAATTCTCTAGGATTGCTGTACATTTAATCTCTACAATTAGTCCCGGTGTAGATAAAGCAGTTACACCAACCCCTGTCCAAGTAGGGAATTGGTTGATGAAATAGCGATCTTTAACTTGCATAAATAATGGTAGGTGGGGAATTTTCCGCTGTTCTGGTTCAGAAGTATGAGAAAACTCTGTTACATGGTAAGTAATCATCTCTACCACATTGTCAAAAGTAGCTCCTGCTGCTGAAAGTACTTTTTGCACATTCTCAAAAGCCTGGATAAATTGGGCTTCCGTGCCCTCAATTATTTGAAAATTTTCATCCCTTCCTACTTGTCCGGAAATGTATAATGTATTCCCTACCTTAATACCAGGGCAGTAATGAAATTTTTCGTATAATATTTCCATTCCTTGGGGGATGATAACTTCGCGAGTATTACTCATGGCGATATTTAAATCTCTTGTCTAAATTTATTAGGCGTTGGGTTGAGATCCCCGACTTCTATACCAATTATCTCTAGTAACTGCAAATCTCGATCAAGAAGTCGGGGATCTTTGGCCACCAAGCAATATTCCTTTCCATACTTCTACGGGTTGAGATCCCCGACTTCTACCCCAATTATCTCTAGTAACTGCAAATCTCGATCGAGAAGTCGGGAATCTTTGGCTACAAAGCAATATCTACGGGTTGAGATCCCCGACTTCTATACCAATTATCCCTAGTAACTGCGAATCTTGATCGAGAAGTCGGGGATCTTTGGCCACCAAGCAATATTCCTTTCCATACTTCTACGGGTTGAGATCCCTGACTTCTATACCAATTATCTCTAGTAACTGCAAATCTCGATCAAGAAGTCGGGGATCTTTGGCCACCAAGCAATATTCCTCTCCACACTTTTACAATAATTAAAGCATCACTAATTGTTGAGCAAGTTGTGCTCAATTGTGCAAGATACCCTTTTATGGCTATACAATATCAGCCTAACCCTATAAGCAATATGAGCTTACCCATTTGTTTAACCAACTTCCACCCCAGTTAGAGAACTATGGCTTTTTCTTCCATTGTGCGTACTTTGGGACGCTCCTCCCTCTCTAAGGAATTTCTTACCAAACTAGAGAAACAAACAGATTTACATTTAAATGGGATTCCCCGTTTACCCAAAGGGTTGGTAGTTTCCGCATTAGCCACTGCTGGGGACAAAAATTTGTTTGTCGTCTGCGCCACTTTGGAAGAAGCCAGTCGCTGGACTTCTCAGTTAGAAGCCATGGGATGGAAAACTGTACACTTTTACCCCACTTCTGAGACTTCCCCCTACGAACCATTCGATCCAGAATTGGAAATGACTTGGGGACAAATGCAAGTTCTCGCTGATTTGGTGCAGGGGAATGAAGCAAAGCAGTTACCAAATTTAGCAGTGGTGGCTACCCATGGGGCGCTACAACCACATTTACCCCCAAAAGATGCATTTACTCCCTTGTGTATGACTCTCAAGCGGGGAATGGAATGGGGTTTGGAACTATTTAGCCAACAGGTGACTCGCCTTGGTTACGAGCGGGTACCAATGGTGGAAATGGAAGGACAGTGGAGTCGCCGGGGGGATATTGTGGATGTGTTTCCCGTGTCTTCGGAGTTACCTGTGAGGTTGGAGTGGTTTGGCGATGAAATCGAACAAATTCGCGAATTTGACCCTTCTACCCAGCGTTCTGCCCTGGATAAAATTGAGCACTTAACACTCACCCCTACTAGTTTTTCCCCAATTCTCCTGGCTCAGATGGGGGATTCATCTGTGATAGAACCCTATCTGTCAGATGAAGAACAGGAAGCTTTAGATACACAACAAATTCTGGAAGGAAGTCGCCGCTTTTTAGGTTTAGCCTTTGACAAACCAGCCTCTTTAATAGATTATTTACCAGAAAACACCTTAGTTGCCATTGATGAGCCAGAACAATGTCATGCCCATAGTGATCGCTGGGTGGAAAATGCCCAAGAACAGTGGGAAGTTATTGACAATGAAGGTAATACTTTACCGGAAATTCACCGCAGTTTGGATGATGCTCTAGAAGATTTATCCAGGTTTAAAACTATACATTTGTCGGAATTGGCAGAAGAGAATAATGGTATAAATTTAGCCAGCCGCTCCGTACCCGTTACCCCCCATGCTTTCGCCAAAATAGCCGAAACATTACGACAAGAACGCGATCGCAATTTTGCTGTGTGGATTATGTCTGCACAACCGAGTCGTTCTGTCTCCCTGCTCCAGGAACATGATTGTCCCGCTCAGTTTATCCCCAATCCCCGGGACTACCAAGCAATTGATAAGTTACAACTCAACCATACCCCCGTTGCTCTTAAATATTCTGGGTTAGCGGAATTAGAAGGGTTTATTTTACCTACCTTCCGCTTGGTTGTAATTACAGATAGGGAGTTCTATGGGCAACATTCCCTAGCGACTCCCAGCTACGTCCGTAAACGCCGCCAAGCTGCTTCCAAACAAGTAGACCCCAATAAGTTGCGCCCGGGGGATTATGTTGTGCACCGCAACCACGGCGTAGGCAAATTTGTCAAACTCGAAAGTCTCACCCTCAACGATGAAACCAGGGATTATTTAGTCGTCCAGTATGCCGATGGCTTGTTGCGGGTAGCGGCCGATCAGGTGGGTGCATTATCCCGGTTGCGTACCAGCACATCCAAACCACCCCAACTCAACAAAATGACGGGTAAGGTATGGGAAAACACTAAGAACAAAGTCCGCAAAGCCATTAAAAAGTTGGCAGTGGATTTACTGAAATTATATGCAGCCCGTTCCAAGCGAGAAGGATTTACCTACCCCGCAGATATGCCTTGGCAAGAGGAAATGGAAGAATCCTTCCCCTACCAACCTACCACGGATCAATTAAAAGCAACCCAGGATGTGAAACGGGATATGGAAAGCGATCGCCCCATGGATCGGTTAGTATGTGGGGATGTAGGCTTTGGTAAAACTGAGGTGGCAATTCGAGCAATCTTCAAAGCCGTGACTGCTAATAAACAAGTCGCACTCCTTGCACCCACCACCATCCTCACCCAGCAGCATTACCACACCCTCAAAGAACGTTTTGCTCCCTACCCCATCAACGTCGGCTTGCTCAACCGCTTCCGTTCCCCAGAAGAGCGGCGACAAATTCAAAAGCGATTAGAAACCGGGGAATTAGATGTGGTGGTGGGAACCCATCAACTTCTAGGCAAAAAAGTTGCCTTCAAAGACTTGGGATTATTGGTGGTAGATGAAGAACAACGATTTGGGGTCAACCAAAAAGAAAAAATCAAATCCCTGAAAACCCAAGTAGACGTACTTACCCTCTCCGCCACCCCCATTCCCCGCACCCTCTATATGTCCCTTTCCGGGATTCGGGAAATGAGCCTAATTACCACCCCACCCCCATCCCGTCGCCCCATTAAAACCCACCTTTCCCCCATGCTCCCCGATAGTATCCGCAGTGCCATCCGTCAAGAAATTGACCGGGGGGGTCAGGTGTTTTACGTAGTTCCCCGGGTCGAAGGCATTGAAGAAAAATCAGCCTCAATTCGGCAAATGGTACCTGGAGTTAAACTAGCCATAGCCCACGGCCAAATGGACCCAGGGGAGTTAGAATCAATCATGCTCACCTTCAGTAATGGAGAAGCTGATGTGTTGGTTTGTACCACAATCATTGAATCTGGTTTAGATATCCCCAGGGTCAATACCATCCTCATAGAAGATGCCCATCGCTTTGGTTTATCCCAGTTGTACCAGTTGCGGGGAAGGGTAGGAAGGGCAGGTATTCAAGCCCACGCATGGTTATTTTATCCCCAACAAAGAGAACTATCCGACACCGCCAGACAACGATTGCGAGCAATTCAAGAATTTACCCAACTCGGTTCCGGTTATCAACTAGCAATGCGGGATATGGAAATTCGCGGAGTAGGTAACTTACTAGGTGCAGAACAATCTGGACAGATGGATGTTATTGGTTTCGATTTATACATGGAAATGTTAGAAGAAGCCATCCGGGAAATCCGGGGACAAGAAATACCCAAAGTTGACGATACCCAAATCGATCTCAACCTCACAGCATTAATTCCCAGCGATTATATCCCCGACATCGACCAAAAAGTCAGCGCCTACCGTGCAGTAGCCACAGCTAAATCCAGGGAAGAACTAGCACTAATCGCCGCCGAATGGAGCGATCGTTATGGTACAATTCCCCCAGCAGCTACCCAATTGTTGCGAGTTATGGAACTCAAACAAATGGCGAAAAAGCTGGGATTTAGTCGCATTAAACCGGAAAACAAGCAGCACATCGTCTTAGAAACGCCAATGGAAGAACCTGCTTGGAACCTATTAGCTGAAAATTTAACAGAAACTTTGAGAAACCGTTTTGTTTACTCCCCTGGTAAAGTAACAGCAAGGGGTTTAGCAGTTGTCAAAGCTGATAAACAATTACAAACCTTGATAGATGCATTGGAGAAAATGTCCTCTGGAGTTCCTGAGGCTGCTGGGTTGGAATAGTTAAGAGTTAAAAGTTAAGAGTTAAGAGTTAAGAGTTAAGAGTTAAGAGTTAAGAGTTAAGAGTTAAGAGTTAAGAGTTAAGAGTTAAGAGTTAAGAGTTAAGAG
>JASJCX010000352.1 GCA_030065255.1 Calothrix sp. MO_167.B42
ATATCATGTCCGCTTGATTACTTATGATATTGCCATCTATGCAAAAATCACCAAAACTCTTCTCCCCCCTGCGCCCTGCCCCCTGCCCCCTTGCAGTCTTAATGATAAGTCTTTAGCCGGACATGATATTATAAGTATTCATCCGCACATGATATAATTTGTTTCTTATACTGACCTAACTAAAGCAACATCAAAGCCACTTCCTTAGCAAAATAGGTCAAAATCAAATCAGCACCAGCCCGTTTCATACTGGTCAATGTTTCTAAAATTACCTTCTTCTCATCAATCCAACCCTGCTGTGCAGCTGCTTTAATCATGGAATATTCCCCACTGACGTTGTAAGCAGCTACGGGTAAATTTGTGGCTAATTTTACCTGACAAATAATATCTAGATACGCCAAAGCAGGCTTAACCATGACAATATCTGCACCCTCGGCAATATCTAATTCTATCTCTTTTAAAGCTTCCCTAGCATTGGCTGCATCCATTTGATAAGTTTTTTTATCCCCAAACTTCGGGGCCGAATCCAAAGCATCCCGAAATGGACCGTAATAACTAGAAGCATATTTTGCAGAGTATGCCAAAATTCCTACGTGAAGGTACCCTGCTGCGTCTAGAGCGTGACGGATTGCACCAATCCTACCATCCATCATATCAGAAGGTGCTACCATATCTGCCCCTGCTTCCGCTTGGGAAACTGCCATTTTCACCAATACTTCTACGGTGGGGTCGTTGAGAATCACCCCATTTTCATCAACAATACCATCGTGACCGTGAGTACTGAAGGGGTCAAGGGCAACATCGGTAATTACAACTATCTCAGGAACAGCTTTTTTAATGGCTTTGACGGTTCTTTGGACTAAACCATCAGGATTATAGCTTTCTGTGCCAATATCATCCTTTTTAGCCTCTGGAATCACAGGAAAAAGTGCGATCGCATTAATTCCCAATTCATGAATTTGCTGTATCTCTTTGAGCAATAAATCTAGGGTATAACGATAACACCCCGGCATGGAAGAAATTTCTATTTTTTGGTCTTCCCCTTCCATGACAAACATGGGATATATCAAATCATCTACAGTCAAGGTGTTTTCTCGCACCATATTCCGTAAACCTGGAGTACGACGCAGACGACGGGGACGCTGGGTTAGGGTTTGGTTTGTAGTGGTGGGATTTTTTTCTGATGACACGGGTAATGATAATCCTTGCTATTTTGAATCTAAAGTTATAGGCAATGGTAGAGTTTTGTTCCCCATTGCCATATTTTTATAGAAAGTCTAATTAGTGAAACTGAGGAGTATGTCGAATCAAATTCATAAACTCCTCACGGGTACGAGAATCATCTGCAAATACACCCCGCATTGCACTGGTAGCAGTCCAAGAACCGGGTTTTTGCACCCCACGCATTACCATACACATATGACTAGCTTCCACAACCACCGCAACACCTTGGGGTTTCAATAAACCTTGGAGTGCATCAGCAATTTGTAAAGTTAATCTTTCCTGTACTTGTAAACGTCGTGCATACATTTCACAAATACGGGCAATTTTTGATAATCCAATCACTTTCCCATTGGGAATATAAGCCACATGAGCACGGCCAATGATTGGTAAAATGTGGTGTTCGCAGGAACTAAAAATATCAATGTCCCGCACTAAAACCATCTCATTAGCGTTTTCTGTAAAGACTGCACCATTTAACAGTTCATCCAAAGACTCATGATATCCCTTAGTGAGAAACTGTAAAGCTTTCATCACCCTTTTGGGAGTATCTTTCAACCCTTCCCTATCTGGATCTTCTCCTAATCCTAACAACAAAGTACGTACAGCTTGCATCATTTCTGCTTCTGTAACTTGGGGCTTTTGTTGAGTAGATTGAGACGCGATAATTTGCTCGGCAGAATTTAATTCTGGACGAAATGATAAAGTCATTGTATTGTCTTGATAGTCGTTGATGGTTAGTGGTTATGATTAGTTACAAACCACTAACTTTTTTTAACACTTCTTCATAATACCAAACATTGATTTAAAAGAGAATGAATCTCATTTTTTTCTATATTTCTGCCAATAAAAACTAGCTGATTTTTGGGTGTAGTCAACCATTCCTCCCCATCAATATGATAACGAGGACCACTTAGTTGAAAGATATGGCGTAATTTGCTATCACTGAACCACAGAATACCCTTTGCCCGAAATATATTTTCTGGCATTTGCTCGGTTAAAAAATTCTCAAATTTATGAACATCAAAAGGTCGATCGCTTTCAAAAGATATTGAAACAAAACCATCATTTTCCAAGTGGTGAGAATGGTGATGGTGGTGATGGTGATGTTCGTGCTCGTGTTCGTGATGGTGATGATGTTCGTGCTCGTGTTCGTGATGGTGATGATGGTGTTCGTGATGCTCGTCTTCCTCCATCAAGTCAGTATATTCATCTTCCTGTATTAAATCTACATCGAGAATTAATGGTAAAGCTACTTGACCATAGGTAGTATGTAAAATTTTCGCCCCTGCTTTTGTTTCTTTGATAAAACTTTCCAATTCTGCTAACTTTTCTGGAGTAGCCAAGTCAGTTTTATTCAGCAGAATAATATCACCGTAGGTAATTTGTTTTAAGGCTGCTTCACTTTGAAAATGCTCCCGATTAAAAGCTTCCGCATCAACGACGGTAAGAATAGAATCAAGAGAAGTTAAATCCTTTAATTCGGTTCCTAAAAAAGTTAAAACAATGGGCAATGGATCGGCAACACCTGTGGTTTCGATGACCATATAATCTACACGATCATCTCTTTCTAAAACTCGATAAACCGCATCAACTAAACCATCATTAATAGTACAGCAAATACAGCCGTTACTTAATTCCATCATGTCTTCATCTGTAGATATTAGTAACTGGCTGTCAATATTAATATCCCCAAATTCATTTACCAATACAGCGACTTTTAAGTCTTGTTTATTATGTAGAATTTGATTGAGTAATGTAGTTTTTCCACTCCCTAAAAAACCCGTAATGATAGTAACAGGCATTCCCCGTTTGGGAATATTAGAAATAATTTCAGATTGGGATGTAGTAACTTGAGCCATAATTTTTCTTCTGGGAATCTAGTAAAACTTGATTATGTATTATCTTACTTATTTAACAATTGAGTAATATCTGCATATTCAATCTCAGTCAGACTTTTATGAATTTTGTACTGCTGCGTGGGGGTTGTCATTACATTAATTACAGTTTCCACGGGTGGACAACCAGGTTCAGTACACTGTAATTGACTTAGGGATATGGGGATTTCTGGATTAATTTCCAAAGCCTGATAAACCCATTGCTTAATTTGCTGAGTTTGTTGTGAATTAGTTGGTTGACATTGTTGACCAAACTGGAAATTCATGTTGTGATTGTCTAGATAATTGTTTTAGATGCGTTACGCCCTTCGGGCGTTTAGCTTCGCTAATCGCAATTTGTCAACGACTGATTACCTCATTTTCCGATAGTGTTCCAAAATCCCCCGCTTCCCTGGTACACACACTCGAATTTCGGCTCTCCACCACTGCGACTGCGGGAATTGTTTCTAAATTCAGCTGTATGGATTAATTTTCCGGCATTGCTAAATCAGGATATAAAGCATCAAAATTACCTCTATTTTTCTTTATAACTTTGCGCCTTTGCGTCTTTGCGCGAAATAAATTCATATTTACAATCAGCAACGCCAATTTTCCTCACCTTTTCCCACTATTGTCAACTTTTGTACCATCATTACCATGATGTAAGCGCAAGTATGACGCATGCGCTCTAATCTTTCTGCGTTGTATTTTTTACAACTATCCAGGGACTGAGGTACTGAACTGACCATAGCAAAAGCAGAATGAGAATCATTATCATAATAGCGCGAAAATGGGATTTGGGGATATTAATATTGATTTAATTATCCCTTCCCAAACAACCAGGAGGTGGCGATCGCCATTATCAGTGCTAATATGATAACGATTATCGTTTTTGCACAGAAATGGCTAGTAAAGTAGATTTAGCAATTATTGGTGCAGGTCCCCAGGCTTTGACATTAGTTACCCATTTATTGCAGAAACGGCAAAAAATACGCTCAAAAATAGCGGTATTTGACCCTAGTGGTAGATGGTTGAGTCAATGGAAACAGCAATTTGCAGCTTTGGAAATACCAAATTTACGCTCCCCTGCGGTTCATCATCCAGATCCCAATCCCTTCAGTTTACGGAAGTTTGCAGAATCTCGTCCCCATGAATTGTTCCCTCCCTACGATTTACCGGGAACTGGGTTGTTTGATGATTTTTGTCAGGATGTAATTCGTCGTTGGGATTTAGAAAATGCGGTGACACCAGGGGAAATAACTCGTATTCAACCATTATCCCATTCTTTCCGTCCTCAGTTACGTTTGTGGTTGAAGGATGGGAAATCAATCATTGCTCGGCGGGTGGTATTAGCAACTGGTAGCAGTCAACCCCAAATACCGGATTGGGTGAGTCAGACTCAGACACCCTATCCCCAAGATAGGTTATGTCATTCCCAATTCATAGATTTACGGAAGTTGCAATTGGCCGGTGAAAGAATATTAATTGTGGGAGGGGGGTTAACAAGTGGACATTTAGCCATGGGTGCTTTATCTCGTATGGCTAAAGTTGACATCATTATCAGACGCAAATTGCAAGAAAAAATATTTGATGCGGAACCGGGTTGGTTGGGGCCAAAATACTTGAAAGGGTTTTTTGCCCAGGCGGATTTTCACCAGCGATGGCAGATGATTCAGTCAGCAAGAAATGGTGGTTCTATGACTCCTGCAATAGGGATACAGTTAAGGAGGAAAGTACGTCAAGGCCAGGTCAGAATTTATGAAAATACTCAAGTAGTTAAGGCTGAGTGGTTGGGAAGTTACTGGTTAATTAAGACTAATCAGGGGGAAGAATATGAATATGACAGGATTTGGTTATCCACGGGAACCCGCTTTGATGTGCATTCTCAACCCTTGTTAGAGGAGGTTTTACAAGCCTATCCAATCCCTGTGGTCAATGGTTTACCTGTTTTGGATTATAACTTGTGTTGGCGTGGTTCTCCCTTGTTTATCATGGGTGGATTAGCAGCTTTACAGATTGGACCAACAGCCAGAAATTTATCTGGTGGGAGAATGGCTAGTGAGAAGCTAGAAAAGGCGATTATTAAATCTACTGTTGCTCCTTATCAAGTTAAAATTGCTTGAAATTGAGAATGGTGCAAGGTATCCAGTTAAGAATAAACGCCTTATGTGAGTTAAGGGACTGGATGCTGTTCAAAAGTAAGTACATCAATACCAAAACGCTGACGCAGAAAAATACGCAGAGTATGACTGGTCATTTTAGCGGCAACATGGACGCACAGAGCGTCAACTTTTTTTCTCAGCAGACGTTCCAAATTACGTCTGGTATTTTGTACCTCGTTAAATACGCCTTCAACACGTTCACGCAGGCTATTTAATAAACCCTCAAAAGCTTTTGGCTGTTGTTGAAGTTGATTAACTCGTTTTGGAGTCAAAATTTGATTACCGGTAGTTTTGGAGATATCGCTTTGCCATTCACCACCGATAAATCCTTTATCTGCGAGGATAAGACAGCCACGAACGTAGTCTAAAACCGATTCTGCTGCTAGGCGTTCATCAGTATTTGCTGGCACTAAAGAATACACTAAGGGAATACCACTCAGGGTACTGACGAGGACGTTCCTTGTAGCCAAAGTAATTCATTTTTCGACTGGCACACCAACCATAATCAGCACTGCCTGTAAAGTCACTTTGACGTTTATCACGTTTGTAGCCAACTACTGGTACTGGTTTTGTATCTAACAACAGGGTGT
>JASJCX010000353.1 GCA_030065255.1 Calothrix sp. MO_167.B42
ATCTTGCTGGTTATATACACCATAGCGAATATTACCAGACTGGACTTTATATAAACCAGTAATTAGTTTGGCAAGGGTGCTTTTACCACAGCCAGATTTGCCAACTAGAGCAATTACTTTACCCCCAGGGATACTCACGGAAAAATCTGACAATAAATCAACTCTACCGGCATGGTGGAAATTAATGTTAGCGCAGATAATATCTGCATTTCCCGGAATTTTTGCCCAAGGCTTTTTGAAATCATTCTCATCCTCTGGAGTCGCATCAATGACTTCCGTTAGGCGTTGAATGACTATCTGAGCGGTGACAAACTCATCAATTAAACCAATACATGAACTAAGGAAACCAAGAAAGTTACCGCTCATCCCTTGAAATGCAAGTAATTGACCTATACTTAGAGTGTTATTAATTACCAAGTAACTACCCACCCAGAGTAAAGCAATACTATTGACAGTTGAAAATAAGCCTGTAATAGTACTACTATACAATCCTAACTTCATCATCTTCCAACTGACATTAGCCAGACGACCATAATTTCCTTGATACTCTTGCCAAGCTTGGGAGGTAGCCTGTGTGGTTTTTAACACTTGAACACCACGAAATGTCTCTACAAGGAAGCCTTGGTTCTCTGTACCCTCGACAATCATTTTGCGAGTTTTTTGGCGCATTGCAGGCAAGAACAGCAGATTAATACCTGTAACGAGGATAAAAGCCAGAATAGAAGCCAAAGTCAGGGTCCAAGTATAGAAGAGCATAAAGCCTAAAGACACCGCAGCAATAAAAAATTGGCTGGGTAAACCGAGAACAATTTCGGAAACTAATTCATTAACGGCATTAACATCAGCAATGCGACTAACAACTTCCCCACTGCGCCGTCCTTCAAAGTAGGAGAGAGGTAAATGTAAAAGTTTTTGGCCATAGTCTAGAATTAATCCTAATTGCAACCTTTGACCAAAATGACCAATTAAGTGAGACTGCACCAAAGAGATCGCACTTTGAATTAGACTCATTGTAATCACCCCAATTGCCAAAGTAGTTAGCATTTGGGTATCTCCCCGCACCAACACATCATCCGTGAGTAGTTGTATCATTAAGGGAGAAGCAAGGGAAAGTAATCCTACAGCAAAGTTAATAGCAATTGCTTGGAGAAGAATAAAACGATACGGCCAAACACGTTGGATGTAACGCCCAATACCACCGATTCGATCTGATTTTTGTTGATAGAAGCGACTATCATCCGGTGTCAGCAGCAACATCACCCCATTGCCCCAAGCTGCGATTAACTCTTGGCGGTTGAGGTAACGAACACCGACACCTGGGTCGGCAACTACGTATTTTTTCCCTTTTTTACCGTATAATACTACCCAATGGTTGCCTTTCCAGTGAATAATGGCTGGTAAAGGTGCCTGATGCAATTGGTCAAGTAGTTGAGGGCTGGCTCTTACTTGACGAGCATTAAAGCCTAGCACCTCAGCACCACGGCTTAATCCCAGCAGAGTGGTTCCTCGCGCTCCCGTACCTACCGCTTCCCGGATACGGTTGATGGCAAAAGTGCGACCGTGGTATTTGGCAATAGTAGCAAGGCAAGCTGCACCGCAATCTTCTTCACTGTGTTGTTGGACAATTGGGTATCTCATTGTTAAGGAGAATGATATGACAGAAAAAGAAGTCGGGGCTTTTGCCCCAACCGGAGCAAATTTACTCAAGGCATTCGTGACATTCTAAAACAATGTTGCTTTTGTCAATTAGCGATTACACTTAAAAAAAATATATCAAGGTATCTAAATAAACTCTTGACTCAGATTTGAGTGAGCAAGTGAATAATGAATGCAAAAATCATGCGATTGCTAATCTGAAAACAATGTTTTTTCTCATGATTTTTCTCAAATTTTTCATCCCATAGTGATATTAACAAATGTGTTATAGCCTTAATTTGTCATAATTTTGCTTAATAAGAGTAGAGTGGGTGCTGCTCACCTTGAGATGTTTCATATTCGGGAGGAATTATTGACAAAAAAGTGTTGTCAGGGCAAGAGCCCCGACAAGATAGCTCTTTAACCGATCTACCTATCAATGTAAGTTGCTAGTAGACTCAAGTTACTACCGTGTTACTCTGTATCTCATAGTATATCCACCAGCTTTTAACAGTTGCCAACCGCGGGTAGGTCTTCCAGAAAGCTGCCTATAGCCTAAGAGATCGTCGCCAGAATTGACATCCATATCCCAAAGTGAAAGGGTTGTGTCACCAGTGATTTTTTTCTTTATGTTCTTCGTAAAAGCGAATGAATTTCTCCTTACATCCCATTTAGCGAAGACAGTGTCTTTTCCCACCATGATAGATGGGTCGTTTTGTCCTGGGTTTCTAGCATAGAGATAATCTAATTCTAGAGTGGCACCTCCTTGTACAGCAGCAGCTTCTTCAGGAGTTAATTTGGTGAAAAGTTCTTCTTGATTGTTTTGCATGATTGTTAACCTCAATAGTAGTAGAGTGTGTTTTGTAACTGCTCAATGATCTGGGGTAAACTACTCAGTGGTAAGTCTCAAAGGATGCAAAACCATTTATACTGAGGCATTATGCCCCGAATTATTGAGTGGATACCAGGGAAAGAACAATTTAAACTAAACAGTTCCCCACTACAAAACAGTTTGAGGTGTGTTAATTGTATTTTCTTTCTCAACAAGTAAAACTATTCTATCTACTGAGAAATTTTACACAACTAGGTCAACGCCCGTACCCTTTTCTGCTCCCATACTATGAACAACTCAGATTCTTTTTCTCACCTCCTACAGTGTGAAGTTGCAGGAAATTTATGGAGCATAGTAGCGGGATTCTATCTGCCTAGTGTTTGTTATTCTCCAGCTAACTTAATATTATCTCAAGGCATAAGTTAGCCAGCTATTAGATTAATAGTTATATAAGTAACTTAACTTAAAGTGATGTTTAATACTTAACAGCAGGGCGATCACAAAAGGCAAAGACTGGAAAAAAGCAAAATACAGCCAGAAATCTGTAAAAAACTTACTTTTACTGCCAGAAGACAAAACTGAAACTCATTTTGTTCATTTGTACTAAACTGCCTGTAACGGCAGTATGTAAGGCTTTCAGACTTTTTCAGGCGGAAAATTCTCAAATTCCCCTTAGCTAAGGTTTTTTAATTAACGAAATAGGAATGTTCGCACCTGACGTGATAAATATTACGGAGTTGCCTGTATAATAAAATTCACTTAAACCTGCTCTAATTACTGTGGCTATTTTAAATTTAGCTTTTATAGTAACAGACACCTCCCTTAGGACATCATAATTTTGGTTTAAAGGTAACTCTTAACAGGGAACGGGAAACAGAAAAACGTCCTAACAATTATGGCGACTGCTACAGCATACTAAGTACCGAAGAGCTATAAAACTTTTATTTGAATTTCTTTATTTGAATTTCTCCACTTCTCCAATATGAATATCCCCCGCTCGAGCAGGGGATATCCTTTTCCCGTTGTGTTTTTGTAGTTAACTATTGAACACAAACAAATGGATAGTACTTTACTAAAAGTACTTTGTTGAGAATTAATTTACAGGACTACAGAAGCATAGAACTATAGAAACATAGAACTATGGAACAATGGAACTGAGGTTAGTCTTACTTTGCCGCAGTCGCTTCAGCAATGGGTACCCACTCAGTATGGAAAGTTCCTTCTTTATCTGTGCGCAAGTAAGTATGTGCGCCGAAGTAATCACGTTGAGCCTGAGTAAGATTTTGAGGTAAACGCTCGCGTCGGTAGCTATCGAAGTAATCCAAAGAAGCACTAAATGCAGGAACGGGAATTCCTAGTTTAGCAGCAGTGGAAACAACTTCACGCCAAGCATTTTGTCTATCGAGAATTGTTTGCTTAAATTCAGGAGCTAACAACAGGTTTGGAAGCGAAGAATTTTGATCAAAAGCTTTCTTAATCTTGTTTAAGAATCCCGCTCGAATAATACAACCTCCCTTCCAAATCCGTGCCATTTCGCCCAGATTCAAGTTGTAGTTATATTCTTGGGAAGCCTTAGAAAGTAAAGCCATTCCCTGAGCGTAAGAGCAAATTTTCGAGCAATAAAGGGCATCTCTTACCATCTTGACAAATTCCTTGGTTTGCCCTTGATATTTGCCACTAGGACCAGAAATTTCTTTGGATGCTGCTACCCGTTCTTGTTTGTAAGACGACATGATCCGAGCATTTACTGCTGCACCGATAGTAGGAATAGCAACACCTATTTCTAAAGCATTTACTGCAGTCCAACGACCAGTTCCTTTTTGTCCAGCAGCATCAAGAATCAGATCCACCAATGGTAAACCAGTACCTTCATCGATGTAGGGGAAGATATCAGCAGTAATTTCAATTAAAAAAGAATTCAATTCGTCTGTGGTGTTCCACTCGGCAAAAACTTCATGTAATTGCATGTGGTCTAAACCACCAAGATTTTTCAGTAGATCATATGCTTCTGCAATTAATTGCATATCACCATACTCAATACCATTATGTACCATCTTGACATAATGTCCGGCACCACCAGGACCGCAGTAAGCCACACAAGGACCATCATCCACCTGAGCAGCGATTTTGGTCAAAATGGGTGAAAGGTACTCATAGGAGCTTTCCGTGCCTCCAGGCATCAATGAGGGACCATTCAGGGCTCCTTCCTCACCACCACTGACACCCATACCAATAAATCTAAAACCTTGGGGTTCTAATTCGCGGGTGCGCCTTTCAGTATCTTCATACAAAGAGTTACCGCCATCGATGATAATATCGCCCTCATCCAATAATGGCTTGAGTTGTTCGATAACTGCATCAACAGGTTTCCCTGCTTTGACCATTACCAGAATTTTGCGGGGACGTTCCAGAGAGCCAACAAATTCTTTTAAATCAAATGCAGCTTTTACATTTCTTCCTCCAGCACGGTTTGCCATGAAAGCATCTGTTTTCTCACGAGAGCGATTGTAAACAGCGATTGGGAAGCCATTACGCTCTACATTAAGAGCGATATTTTCTCCCATAACGGCTAATCCAATCACACCAAAGCTTTGTTGTGTCATAAATTTTTTGGCTAACTCTTGCATATCCTTTCATTTTTTAGGGTAGTCCGAGAAATTC
>JASJCX010000354.1 GCA_030065255.1 Calothrix sp. MO_167.B42
GGGAAGCAATCCCAAAGACCTTGTGTTCGCGGAGCGTGCCCGTTAGGGCTTATGCGTCGTTTCACTTCGTTCCACTCGCAATGACATACTATGGGTATGCCCCGGACATGATATAACACACTTATTTGTTGCTCATAGGTTTTAGGGTTTAACAATTTCCTAACCAAATTGTGTGGTGTCATACTTTTATAACTTCCTCTCTGAGCCTTTGTGCCTGGAGCCTAAAGAGTAGAGAATTTTAACGTCTCATTTAATGTCTGGTAGAAGAATTTGTGTATGCTAAATAATGTAGTGAAATTGCAAACATAGATAAACAATTAACTTG
The DNA here is from genome assembly GCA_030065255.1 of Calothrix sp. MO_167.B42. Lineage (GTDB taxonomy): Bacteria > Cyanobacteriota > Cyanobacteriia > Cyanobacteriales > Nostocaceae > Calothrix_A. Next base: position 326 of record JASJCX010000354.1, read on the forward strand.
GGCTACCAAATATGAAAGCTAAGGAATATGTTGCTCACAAACTGATTGGTACACCCTTAGAAACTTGGGCAAGGGGATTACGTGATATTACTCAACTGCCACAACGTATTAAATATCCTGAGCTACATAATATCTATATTGAGTCTGCCCGGACTAAATTAGCAATGAGCCGTATTATTCACAACTCAATGAATTGTATTGATGTGGGAGCACACTTAGGCTCAGTACTTAATCTCATCAATCGCTTTTCACCTGATGGAAAACACATTGCTATTGAACCAATTCCTTACAAATATAACTGGTTAAAGCACAAGTTTCCTCATGTAGAAATCCTTTCAATGGCAGTCAGTGATACCCAAGGAGAAGCAAACTTTTATATACCCCGTCGTTCTAGCTTTAGTGGATTAAGCCTTCGCAGTTACACTAAAGAAACTGAGCAGGATATTCAAATTCTCAAGGTTAAGGTAAATAAGCTTGATGATATTGTGCCACATGATTTAGCCATAGGATTTATCAAGATTGATGTAGAAGGTGCTGAATTATTAACACTTAAGGGTAGTGAATCAATATTGAGGCGCTATCATCCAACAATACTATTTGAATGTGCTCAAGATAGTTTAGAATCCCATAATATTTCCCCATGGGATATCTATGAATTTTTCCGCACCCATGACTATTCATTGTTTCTTATTCAAGACTGGTTATCTTCTGGAGAAGCCCTAAGTTATGAACGATTTTTAAGTTCTATGGAATATCCATTCCAAGCTTTTAATTTTCTCGCAATTCCTCAGTAATTGAATCAAAATAGTTGGAAAAATTGGTCTTACAATCTTGGTTATAAAGGTGTAATGTAGGGTTTGTTTTTGTTTGAAATAAAAGCAAATTAGACTTTTAATCTTTAGTACTGACAAAAACTGACATAATTGGCATTATAGGTATACTAATACTTGACATTGTCAGATAAATCAGCTAACTTGATCATAGAGGCAAGCTCCCAGCTAGCTTTGGAGGTCAAAATATGCCTGACGGAGATATAGTTCACAGTGGACTTTCAGGAATTTATCAGAAGCTATACCGAATCCTCTGTGAAGGAAAGCTTGAACACAACGAATGTACCTGGATTGCTATGAGAGCTTTCCTGAATATGCAGGCACAGGTTCGCACCCTTGACTCTTTGCTTGGTATCTCAGATCAACCTTGGGAAACTCTGACCAAAAAATTTCCAATACTGGATGACATTGTCGATCAAACTGCTGTGGCAGAAAATTTATTACCTGGCGATATGCGAAATCGTCTAATTCAACTGTATCAAAGTTACGTTTCCGAATGGGATGCTGTGGAATCACAGATTGCAGAAGGACTCTTAAATAAAGAAGGCGATCAAAAAGCATCTAGCAGATATGTAGTCTCGTCTCAACAAAGTTGAGGAAAAACACTATGGCTACCAACATCCTTGATAACATCGACCTGCGGACATTGGGAAAACTCCTTCAACAAGCCCGTAAAAAGTGTGGCATGACTCAAGCCGATGCAGCTAATGTGATTAATGTTGCACGCACTACTATAGTTGCCATTGAAAAAGGAGAGCGCCGCCTCAAGCCAACCGAACTGATTAAAATTACCCGTGCCTATGGGTTACCTGTTAGTGACTTGGTTCGACCACGCCCAGTAGTAGAACCTTTTGAGGTACAGTTCCGGGCAGTTTATCAACGCAGTGAAGAACAGAAGGCAGAAATTGAACCATTCATTATTCATTTAGAGGAGTTGTGCCAAAATTACCTAGAGCTTGAGAAAATTATGGATGCGCCACTGCCGCAGAACTATCCTGCTGAGTATCAGGTAAAAAATATGCCAATCAAATCTGCTGCGGAGAGCATAGCAATTTCAGAGCGCCAACGGCTTGGTTTAGGGGATGCTCCCATTCCCAAACTTCGGGACGTTTTAGAACAAGATGTGGGTTTACGTATCTTCTATCTGGAGATGCCACAGAAATACTCAGAGGTGTATAGCTATAACGAGCAAGTTGGTGGTTGTATGGCAATTAATGCTAAACACCCTGAAGAGCGACGACGTTGGTCAATGGCCCATGGATACCTTCATTTTCTGGCTCATCGGCAAAAACCTGAATTTCATTTTGATGGACAATATCAGCGATATCCAGTAAGTGAACAACTAGCAGAAACTTTCCCCAAATATTTCCTGATGCCTACCAGTGGATTACTTAAGCGGTTTAGTGATATGTGCCGCACACATGGAAAGTTCACTCCAACTAATCTATTTACGCTAGCCCATTATTACGGTGTTTCCGTAGAAGCACTTATTTATCGGTTAGAGGAAATGGAACTTCTGCCTTCAGGTACTTGGGATAAATTACGAGACAGAGGTTTGAAAGTCAGGAAGGTACAACAAGAACTTGGCTTAGAGGCAATCCCACAGAGGATGGATATAATGCCACTTCATTATCAGCACCTGGCAATTGAGGCGCTGGATCAGGGTTTGATCACTGAAGGGCGTTTTGCTGATTTTCTCTGGGTTGACCGCTTGGAGGCCCGTCGCATTGCAGAGGAATTACGAAAGCATTCGAGCGGAATGATGGAAGAAGTAGCTGATTTTGATTTGCGCCAGATACAAAATCAAGGGGAGTGAGGTCAATTTATGCACATTGCCCATTCCCACGTTCTCCTTGATGCCTGCTGCATTCTCAATTTTTGCGCTTCAGGTCATTTTTTGCCAATCTTAAAGTCCATTCCTGTTCAGGTTGCAGTTACCCAAGTTGTACAAGAGAGGGAGTTAAAGACATTGCAACGGCTGAAAAATGAGGAAAATCAAGGTGGAATCGATTTTGAAGCAGCTATTGAGTCAAGTCTACTTACAGTCGTGGACTTTGAGTCAGAAGGGGAGGCCGAATCATTTGTGAATTACGTTACTGTTCTTGGGGACGATGGTGAATCAGCAACTGGTGCGATCGCTGTTCATCGGGGATGGGCAATAGCAACTGACGACAAGGCGGCAATATCGTTTTTTCAGCAAACTGCACCATACCTGCAGATTTTATCATCCTTAGAGATAATCAAGCATTGGTCAGAACAAGCAAATATTGATTCATCCCTACTATGTAATGTACTCAAAGCAGTTCGAGTTAAGGGTCGATATTTGCCAGGTAGAAACCATCCTCTGCGAAATTGGTGGGACAATGCTTTGAGCCATGCTGAGTAGTAATTATTATTTTCTTTTATGGGCAATTACATATTTGGTTTTAATTTTCATTTTTAGTAATAAAAAATACAAGATATCAATAAGTAATCAAGGGAAGCGGTTTGAGCTAACTAAGTGTTAAAAAAGTCTTCAGGTGTCGCAACTGGAGACAAAAACCAATGGATGAGGTGATCAAAAAAATTGCAGCATTAGGACTACCTGGAATTATTCTAGTTGTAGTCATGGCAAGTACGGGTTTAACTGGCGCAGCTGCGATTACTGCGGCTTTAGCCTTGTTAGGTGGCCCTGGGGGAATGTTGGGGGGTATTGGAGTATTAGGATTAACGGGATTGATTACCGATGCTTTAGCTAAAGTTGGTTTTGAGGATTTGTTAACGGGGGTTTATTGCTTCAGGCGACAGTCGGAATCCCAGGGAAAATTATTAGAGGAAATAGATTCTTTATTATTATTTGATGGGGATTTAAGGACGAGACTCAAAACCACAATCACAGATGGGTGTGGTTGCAGTACCGTAGTCAATGAAAATACCACAGATGACACAAAAGAGGTGATAGCTATTTTAGAGGGGGTTCCCGGTATGACTCGCGCTCACCATCGAGATTTTAATAGCTCTGAGCCAATTATTCGACTCAGGGACGGCTCAACTGTGAGAACTTGGAAAAATCCCCTTGGAGTTGACCATGTTTTCATTGCCGATAGAAGCGAAAATATGGTTTACGGTGGTTTTGTTGGCTGGATTCACAGCGAAGGATTCAACGCAGCAATTTCTCGGATTCGGCGCGATTATGGGTAAAATTATTTTTGGCAAAATGATTTTTGGCAGGTCAAAGACATACAAAATATTAATAAGTATATGAATGGCGTTTTTCACCTTGATTGAGGCCATAAAATGTACTGGTGGTAGACTCCATAAATCAAGATGGCAATAACTTTAAATATTCCACCAGAGATAGAGCAATACCTGACTAAAAAAGCCAAAGAGCAAGGTCTTTCAACGGAAGCTTATGCTCTACAAATCCTCACAGCCAGTATCTCAATCCAGGAAAAATCAATTGAATTGGTTAACACACTTCAGTCATGGATAAATGAAGATGATGAAGAAGAGCAACAAGAAACTGGTGAGTATCTAATTCATGCCCTAGATGAAGATAGGTTGTCCGCTCGCAAATTATTTCCCGCCGAATTAAAGGGTGTAAGTTGGTGAGCCGCATTATTTTGCGAATCAAAATATAAATTTGTCTCACGCACAGGCGCAGAGACGCAGAGAATAAGAGTTTCAAAGATAACTGATGTTTCGAGTTCATATTCCAATTCAGCAATGTCCAAAATTATGTATAAAATCTAAAATCTAAAATCCAAAATCTAAAATCTAAAATCTAAAATCTAAAATCGAATGACTAATCAATCCGTATCAGAAATTCCTATTTGTGCTTGGAGTCGCCCCATTGGTTTAGGGTGGGATAAACCCTACACTGTCCGCTACCCTAGTAATATTGATGATGGGCCTTGGCATGGGATGCCTTTAGGGGGTTTTGGTGCGGGTTGTATTGGCCGTTCTTCTAAGGGAGATTTT
>JASJCX010000035.1 GCA_030065255.1 Calothrix sp. MO_167.B42
GGCGTTGCTGAATCCAGGAATGAATTAAGTTCGCGCAAAGACGCATTAGACGCGAAGCGGTAAGCCATTGCGGTGGACGGGTTTCCCGGCATAAAGCAACTGGCGCAACCCGGAGGGCTTTCCGCAGGATAGGCGCAAAGAATGGTTCTTCAATAATATCGAAAAATGTAAATTCATACTTCCATTCAGCAACGCCTAAAATAGAATCCATCATTTAAATTGCTAAAAATAATTGCAAACTGCTAATTACGAACTGTAAAAATATTACCATTGATTTATATATAGAATTAATTATGCTTAATTTAAGCAATATTTACTAGCTCAGGACAAAAGCTGCGTGTCACAACCTGTGGTTAGTGAGTGAGACAATAACCGTATTTTACTATGGCATTATCACCATGAAAGCCGAGGCAATCAGAGTTCGCGGTACTGTACAGGGAGTAGGTTTTCGTCCTACAGTTTACCGTTTAGCAAAAGCTTACGGTTTGTGCGGTGATGTTTGCAACGATGGAGAAGGAGTATTAATTCGGGTATGGGGGAGCGAAGAATCAATTACAGAATTCGTCATTAAATTACAGCAAGAATGTCCACCCCTAGCAAAAATTACTCAACTGACACGTCAACCTTACCAAAGTGACTTAAAATTCGATGATTTCGTCATTACTCCCAGCATCAGCAGCCAAGTAAAAACCGACATATCCCCCGATGCAGCTACCTGTCCCCAATGCCAACAAGAAATATTTAGCCTTTACAGTCCCTACTACCGCTATCCCTTCACAAATTGTACCCATTGCGGTCCTCGTTTAAGTATTATCACAGCCATTCCCTACGATAGATGCAACACCAGTATGGCAGCCTTCCCCATGTGTGAAAAATGCACCAAAGAATACCAAGATATAGAGAATCGCAGATTTCACGCCCAGCCCACAGCATGTCATATTTGTGGGCCCCAAGCATGGTTAGAAAGAGCAGATAGTAAACCCATCACAGCATCAATGTTTTCCATGTTAGACGACGTAGATGCAGTATGTACCCTCTTACAAAAAGGAGAAATAGTCGCCATCAAAGGAATTGGCGGCTTCCACCTAGCCTGTGACGCAACCAACCATACAGCAGTACAAAAACTACGCCAGCGCAAACATCGCCACCACAAACCCTTCGCCCTCATGGCGAGAGACATAGACATAATTGCAGCATACTGTCACATTAGCCACCAAGAAAAACAACTACTCACCAGCCCCGCAGCCCCCATAGTATTGCTACAAAAAAGACAATTCCCATCCATTACATCCCCAACAAACAACCCATCCGTTACATCCGCTACAACATCCGTTGCCAACTTGTGCCCCTCCATCGCCCCCCAGCAAACCACCCTCGGCTTCATCCTACCCTACACCCCCCTCCACCACCTAATCCTCAAGCGGATGAACCGCCCCATAATCTTCACCAGTGGCAACCTATCCAACGAACCCCAAAGTATAGATAACAACGAAGCCAAAAACAAACTAAGTAAAATAGCCGACTACTTCCTCCTCCACAATCGAGACATCATCAACCGAGTAGATGATTCAGTAGTTAGAGTAATTAACAACCAAATCCAGATTATCCGTCGCGCCAGGGGATATGCACCAGCACCCATCAACCTACCACTAGGATTTAGCAACACACCGCCAGTATTAGCCATGGGTGGAGAACTAAAAAATACCTTCTGTTTATTAAAAGATGGACAAGCAATTTTATCCCAACATTTAGGGGATTTAGAAAACCTTACAGCCTTCAGAGCCTATCAACAAACCCTGAACTTATACCTAAATTTATTTCAGCATCAACCAGAAATAATAGCCACAGATAAACATCCAGAATATTTATCTACCAAATTAGGAAAACAACTAGCAACAGCCAATCAAATCCCCATTGATAAAATTCAACATCATCACGCCCATATTGCTGCTTGTATGGCAGAAAACAATCTACCATTAAACTCACCACCCATCCTTGGTATCGCTTTCGATGGCTTGGGTTATGGAGAAGATAAAACTTTCTGGGGAGGGGAATTTTTATTAGCAGATTATCAGCAATTTCAACGGCTGGCAAAATTTAAACCAGTAGCAATGATTGGTGGTAGCAAAGCAATCAAAGAGCCTTGGCGCAATACCTATGCCCATCTCATCTCCGCATTTAATTGGGATAAATTAACACAAAAATATAGGGATTTAGAAATAATTAAATTTTTACAAACTAAACCACTTACACTTATTGATAAACTTTTAGAACAGCAAATAAATTGTCCTCCTACTTCCTCCGTCGGGCGTTTATTTGATGCAGTAGCCGCCGCGATTGCTATTTGTCGAGAAGAATGTAGCTATGAAGGGCAAGCAGCCATAGAAATGGAGAATTTAGTTAAAACTAATGCCTTAAATAATGGTGAAGAAACACTAAGTTATTCTTTTAATCTTACCATTTCAGATAATATTTATTGTATAGATCCCAGTTCCATGTGGCAAGAATTGCTTGATGACTTAGAACAACAAGTATCACCGGCAATTATTGCAACTAAATTTCATCATGGTTTAGCAAAAACAATTGTGAATACAGCACAAAAATTATGTCAAGAAAATGGTATTAATCAAGTTGCACTGACAGGAGGAGTCTTTCAAAATACTATTCTTCTAGAAAAAGTAAAAATAGGGTTAGAAAATTCGGGTATTAAAACTATAACCCATAGCTTAATTCCAGCAAATGATGGTGGTTTATCCCTCGGACAAGCAGTAATTGCGGCAGCAAAATTAATTATAGGTAAATAAATATGTGTTTGGGAATCCCCGGTAAAATTATCGAAATTACTGACATTAATCACAAACTAGCAATTGTTGATATTGCTGGAGTCAAACGTCAGGTAAATATTGCTTGTATTGTAGACGAGGAACATCCACCGGAATCCTGTTTGGGAGATTGGGTATTAGTTCATGTCGGTTTTGCCATGAATCGCATTAACGAGCAAGAAGCCGCCGAAACATTAAAACTACTAGAAGAAATAGTTGCCGCACAAACAACAATTAGTAATTAACATTTGATATTTTGGAATTATAAAAAATCGAAAATATTAACCTCTTATTCTCTGCGACTCCGCGCCTCTGCGTGAGATATAAAATTTAGATCATATTATAGACAATATCACTCTACCAATTATGAAATACGTCGATGAATTTCGAGAACCGGAAAAAGCCCAAGCCCTACTCAAAGAAATTACAAAACTGAGCTTACATGCCCCACTGAAAATCATGGAAATATGTGGCGGACATACCCATTCCATCTTTAAATATGGCATTGAAGAAATTCTCCCCCAAAACATTGAATTAATTCATGGTCCCGGTTGTCCAGTATGTGTAATGCCCAGGGGTAGATTAGATGATGCTATTTACATCTCCCAACAACCCAACATTATTTTGACCACCTTTGGAGATACCATGAGGGTTCCTGGCTCCACCACCAGCCTCCTCCAAACCAAAGCCACTGGTGCAGATATCCGCATGGTTTACTCACCCTTAGATAGCCTAAAAATTGCCAAAGAAAACCCCAATAAACAAGTAGTATTTTTTGCTCTCGGCTTTGAAACCACCGCCCCCAGCACAGCTTTTACCATTCTCCAAGCCGCCACAGAAAATATTCATAACTTTAGTATGTTTTCCAATCACGTCCTTGTGATTCCCGCCTTAAAAGCATTATTAAATAATCCCGATTTACAACTAGATGGATTTGTGGGCCCCGGCCATGTAAGTATGGTAATAGGAAGCAAACCATATGAATTTATCGCTGAAAAATATGGTAAACCAATCGTTATTTCTGGCTTTGAACCTTTAGATATTCTCCAATCTATTTGGATGCTATTAAAACAGATATCAGAAAATCGCTGCGAAGTAGAAAATCAATATAACCGATTAGTTCAACCAGAGGGCAATACAGTTGCCTTAAATGCAATGAATCAAGTATTTGCAGTGCGAGATAATTTTGAGTGGCGTGGCTTAGGCGATATTCCTAATTCTGGACTAAAAATTCGTCCCGAATATGCTCAATTTGATGCTGAAATTAAATTTACCTTACCCAATCAAAAAGTAGCAGATAATAAAGCTTGTCAGTGTGGAGAAATACTGAAAGGAGTATTAAAACCTTGGCAATGTAAAGTATTTGGTACCGCTTGTACTCCCGAAAATCCCATCGGTACCTGTATGGTTTCTTCCGAAGGTGCCTGCGCCGCTTATTATAAGTATGGTCGTTTTTCTCAAATTAATAAACAAAATACCACTAAAAACTCCAAAGTCACAGCATAAACTCAAATCCTTCATCTCTTAATCTCTTCACCTGGAGCGCCTGGAGCGCCTCTGCGTGAGATACTTCCTATCAGTAGTTGAAGTCAACTTAAGGGTATGTTAGCTTACTTGCAGACTGCAACACCCAACCCAATTATGGTAACTGATAAAAAATATAGCCTAGGAAATATTAGTCCCTTAATCCCTGCTGGTGATAGTGTGGAAAAAGCGATCGCATTTTATGAACAAAGTTTAGGTTTTACTAAGATTCATCACGAAGGAAACCCCATGCATATGGCAATTGTTCAGCGAGATGAAGCGCAAATATTCTTAATTAAAAATAGCGATTCTCAATTAGCATCGTCCACAGCATTAAGGATTTATGTCAATAATATTGAACAATATTATACTGAATTACAAGGGAAGGAAGGAGAGATTATTCACCCCAATGGCAAACTAGAAACTAAACCTTGGGGAATGAAAGAATTTGCAGTATTAGATCCTGCTGGTGTGTGTTTAACATTTTATGAACCAGCAAATGTAAGGGGATAGGCAACGGATTAGGCAACGGATGTTGTAGCGGATGTAGCGGATTAGGCAACGGATGTTGTAGCGGATGTAACGGATGTAACGGATTATCTGTGTTCTAAAATTTAAAATTTAAAATCTAAAATCTAAAATTGCATGACAAATACACCACAAAACCCCCTATTTCAAAAAATAGAACAGCTCCGCCGTCGCCCGGGTAAGGTAGGCGATGCTAACATTAACTTGGCACATGGTAGCGGTGGTAAAGCCATGCGGGATTTAATTGATGATATATTTGTGAGCAATTTTGATAACCCCATTCTTTCACGATTAGAAGACCAAGCGAGCCTGAGTTTATCTAGTTTAATACAACAGGGAGATAGACTCGCTTTTACCACTGATTCCTATGTTGTTGATCCTTTGTTTTTTCCCGGTGGAAATATTGGCGAATTAGCTATCAATGGCACAATTAATGACTTAGCAGTGAGTGGTGCTACGCCTTTATATCTTACCTGTAGCGTGATTTTAGAAGAAGGTTTACCCATCACAACCCTCAGAAAAGTTACCCAAAGTATGCAAATGGCGGCGCAAAAAGCTGGAGTGCAAATTGTCACTGGTGACACTAAGGTTGTACACCGTGGTGCAGCAGATAAATTATTTATAAATACGGCGGGTATTGGGGTAATTCCCACTGGAGTCAATATTTCTGCTCACAATATTCAACCAGGAGATGTGGTAATTGTGAATGGGGAATTAGGTAATCATGGTGCAGCAATTCTAATTGCTCGTGGGGAATTAGCATTGGAAACTAATATAGAAAGTGACTGTCAACCTTTAAATAGTTTAGTAGAAAATATTCTGCAAGTTTGTCCCCATGTTCGTGCTATGCGGGATGCTACGCGGGGTGGTTTAGCAACGGTATTAAATGAATTTGCTCTTAGTTCTGATGTTGGAATTCGTCTTGACGAACAGTCTTTACCTATTCGTGAAGAAGTGCAAGGAATTTGCGAAATATTAGGTTTAGATCCACTGTATTTGGCTAATGAAGGTAAGTTAGTATTGGTGGTAAAAAAGGAGGATGCACAAGCGGTTTTATCTGTGATGAAATCCCATCCTGGGGGGAAAGATGCTTGTATAATTGGTGATGCGATTCCTTCTCCTTCTGGTGTGGTTTTGCTGAAAACTATTTTTGGCTCGGAGCGAATTGTCGATATGTTAGTAGGGGAGCAATTACCACGTATTTGTTGATTTTTTTTAATAAACCGCAGAGACACAGAGGGCGCGGAGGAAGAGAGAAGAGAGAAGAGAGTATTTTAGCAATAAATTATTTTATGCATGAATTAGGTATCACTCAAAATATTGTGGCCATTGTATCGGAACATGCCCAAGGTGTGAAAGTACAGCGAGTATTATTAGAAATCGGTAAGCTTTCTGCTATTATGCCCGATGCTGTACGCTTTTGTTTTGATGTTTGCTCCCAAGGTACTGTTTTAGCAGGTGCTAAATTAGAAATAGTAGAGATTCCCGGCTTAGGGAAATGTTGTCAATGTGGTGCGGAAATCCCTCTAGAACAGCCCTTTGGTAAATGTGAGTGTGGGAGTACGCAACTGAATTTAATAGCTGGTGAAGAATTAAAAATTAAAGAAATAGAGATAGAAGAATTATGTGTGTGACCTGTGGATGTTCTGATGATAATAATACCAAAATTGTTAATCCTGACACTGATTTAGAAACAGAAGTTAATCACAATCATGATACTCCCCATCATCATACGCACACCTTAGCAGATGGGACGATAATTACCCATACTCACAATCAAGAATATAGTCATCAACACAGCCATGAAACTGCGAAACTTCATGCCAATATTCATAGGACTACTATATCTTTAGAGCAGGATATTTTAGCTAAAAATGATTTAGTAGCAGCCCAGAATCGCGGATGGTTTAAAGGTAGAAATATAGTAGCATTAAACCTCATGAGTTCCCCCGGTGCGGGTAAAACAACCCTATTAACTCGGACTATTCATGATTTAAATAACCAGTTATCTATTAGTGTAATTGAAGGTGACCAAGAAACTATTAATGATGCTCAAAAAATTCAAGAGACAGGCTGTAAAGTTGTGCAAATCAATACAGGTACGGGCTGTCATTTAGATGCATCAATGATAGAAAGAGGGTTAGAAAAACTCAACCCTCCTCTCAATTCATTAGTGATGATTGAAAATGTGGGCAATTTAGTTTGTCCGGCTTTATTTGATTTAGGAGAAAATCTTAAGGTAGTAATTTTATCTGTAACTGAAGGGGAAGATAAACCAATTAAATATCCCCATATGTTCCGTGCTAGTGGAGTTATGATTCTCACTAAAATTGATTTACTACCTTATGTCCAATTTGATGTGCAAAAATGCATGGAATATGCCCAACAGGTAAATCCTGACATCAAAATCTTTCAAGTTTCTGCCCAAACTGGAAGTGGTTTAGATAGTTGGTATGAATGGTTATCTTATCAAGTTATCTCATCAAGTAAATAATTTGAAAATGGGGTAAATATAACAATGGACATATTGGTTAGGACAGTATTGTTGGACTCAACAACTGTCAACTGCCAACTGCCAACTATCAACTGTCAACTATCATCGAATTACTCCACAAGCAACCCGCGCACCACCGCCACCCAAAGGTTCGGGGGTATCTGAAAAATTATCGCCGTTCATGTGAATTATAAAAGAGCGATTTCTTACCTTGCGAACCCGCAAACGTGGTGCAAGTACTGGAATCGTTGCTGTACCCTCATCAATGACAAATAGGGGTGGTAAATCTCCCAAATGTCCTCTTCCATAGGGTCCTTCATGTTTTCCAGTACCACGGGGATCGAAATGTCCCCCCGCAGCTAATGCAGCAACTTTCTGGCCATTTCTATCTGCAGGCTCGCAAGAGGGATTTTCATGGACGTGAAATCCATGAACTCCCGGTTCTAATTCTTCCAAGTCTGGTGTCAGTAAGAGTCCAAATCTTGTGTTTTGCAGTTTAACTGTACCGATTTCCCGTCCCGTACCATGATTATCGACTAAATGTATGGGAGTCGATATAGTCTTATTCCTATATCCTGCCAAGGCTATATTGGGACTGACTACGATAATAAGTCCAATCATCAACCCAAATATTAACCATAAGGGTTTGGCAATCTTCATAATTTTTACCTCCATCAATTTTGTTGTGATGTATGCATTCCTACAGAGGTGAAGTATTTATTTACGGTAATTAAACAATTTATACAAAGCTGCACTCGAAGATAGCACCCAGTTATGGCGATGAAAGAAGCAATCTCATGGACTCAAGCTACTACAAAAGAATGCAACTAGGTATAATTTTAGATTAAGACCTTGACGTACTCCCTGGGATAAATCCGCAGGGATTATCAAAGGATATTACGAGGCAGGATGAATCCGTGCCTCTCCACCTTTTTTCGGAGCTTCTTAGACTCTTAAATAGACTGTTGCCAGTCCCCGTCAGAACGTTTCCACAGGCAATTTGCTCCACGCTGCGTCCTGTACGCGTTGATTTCTCGATTGCGAATCACTTGTGCTGCTGCTACATCTGTTATGGGTTGTGTAGCCGCATGATTGACAATAATGAATCCTGTCTTTTAACTGTTTTTTCCGGTGTGAGCATTGCATTGGGGGCAAACTTGGGATGTGTAGTCTTTATCCACTTTGGCAAAGTATACACCCCGCTTCCAACATACTCATTGCAAGATTGAAACAAATTGCCCAAATCCAGCATCAAGGGTGTGTTTGAAAACACGCCCTAGCCCATATACGAAAATCAATATCCTCAACAAAAATCATTCGGTGTGTAATCGCAAAGTTTATGAGCTAATTTAAAATGCCAGTCTTTACGACTATCACAAATGCGTTGATGCAATCTAGCAATCTTTCGATTTAATTTGTGTCTATTTTTTGAACCAAGGGGTTCTTACCTTCCCATTATGTTTTGATAGACACCAAGAAAATCAACCATGTAACAAAATTTAAAATCCTCAAAATCTTTAAAATCCCTGAAATTCTTAAATTTTCTGCCTTAACCTTCCATAACCATCAATCGCATTGATTCTAAGCACACATACCAAGGTAAGGGTTTATCTCTAATTGCCATCCATTTTTCTTTGAAGACTTCTGCTTGCAGATGATAATCCTGGGAATTATTCGGGGGAGAATGTAATTTAAGAAACAGTGTCATGCGATGGGGTGTTTCACTGCTTCTGACTAACCAACAGGGAAAGGTGTTTTCTCGTTCTGGGTTATCGGTAAAGGAGATTTGGTGGGCGCGAATACCTATATAAATTGCCAATGAATCAGGAATAGGTTCTCTCACTCGCAAATGACAATCCCAATCAATAGCTTCCACTATTTGAGATGCTTGACTAGAGGCGCGGGAGACATTTTTACAACCAGTTAGTTGAGCAACACTGACGGTATTGGGATGCTGAAAAACCTCATACCTGGAACCATGATGTACTTCCCTACCCTGTTCCATGACTAACAAATTTGGACAAACACGGTAAGCTTCTTCCATATTGTGAGTCACAAATAGGGAAATACCCTGATATTCCCTTAAAATACCGATCATTTGTTGCTCTAATTGGCTGCGTAAATGGGTATCCAGGGCGGAGAATGGCTCATCTAGTAATAGGGCTTCCGGTTGGGAAGCCAAAGCCCTGGCTAAAGCTACCCGTTGCTGCTGTCCTCCAGAGAGTTGATGGGGATAGCGATCGCCTAATCCTTCCAATTGCATTACAATTAATTGGGATTCTATCTCTTGCTGGATGGCGAGTTTTGATAGCTGTTTGGGTAAACCAAAGGCAATATTCTGTGCCACGCTCATGTGGGGAAACAGAGCATAATTCTGCACTAATAATCCCACACGGCGATCGCGACTAGGTAAGTTAATTCCCCGTTGGGAATCAAATAATACTCGCCCATTGAGGATAATTTGACCTTTAGTTGGTGTTTCTATGCCAGCAATGCAGCGTAAAATCATACTCTTGCCCGCACCAGAACCACCCAATAATCCTAAGGTTTGGTTGTCAGTTGCAAAACAAACTTGTAAATCAAACCCTGGTAGTTTTTTCTCGATGTCTACAATTAATCCAGTATGGGTATGGGATAAATGAACGGGGTTAATTAATACACACTCGTTTACTGTGTTTCTGGCTTTATATTTGCTTTTGCCTTTCCTTCTCTTCTGTCGTAATTCTTGCCAAAAATTAACCCCGATAATCCCTGATAAGGAAGTGACCATAATTACCACAGACCAGAACCAAGCTTCATCCATGGCTCCTGACTCCACAGCAAAATAAATTGCCATGGTAATTGTCTGGGTTTGTCCGGGAATATTACCCGCCAGCATTAAAGTTGCACCAAATTCACCCAAAGCACGGGCAAAAGCCAAAGTCGTTCCGGCCAAAATTCCCGGAAGTCCTAGGGGAAAAGTCACTCGCCAAAACCCAACCCACTCGGAAGCTCCCAAGGTTCTCGCTACCTGGAGCAACTTCGGATCGATTTGCTCAAAGGTTCCCAGGGCAGTTTTGTACATCAAAGGGAAGGATACCACAATAGCAGCGATCGCAGCACCGTACCAAGTAAAAACAATACTCAAGTTCAAAGGTTCTACGAGTTTACCCACAGGGCCGTTTCTACCGAAAAATAATAGTAATAAAAAACCAACTACGGTAGGTGGCAAAATTAAGGGTGCAACGAAAATACCTTCAATTAAAGATTTAGCTTTGCCACGGTATATCAGCATCCAGTAAGCAGTACTAATACCGAGGAAAAAGGTAAAAAATGTAGCTAAAAAAGCAGTTTTCAGAGATATCCACAAAGGGGAAAAATCGGCAGGCATAATTAAGTAATAAGTAATAAGTAATAAGTAATAAATAATAAGTATTTTGGCTATGACAAAGGTTTCCAACAACTTTATTCAGCTAATTTGAATCCCTGGCTTGCAAATATAGTTTTGGCGCGTTCTTGAGAAAGAAACTCAATTAAATCTTGGGCTGCTTGGACATTTTGACTTTTTTTGACCACAGCAATGGGATACAATACCGTTGAGTGACTACCTGCTGGTGCAGTAGCAACAATTTTTACCTGGGAAGAACTCTTAGCATCGGAAAGATAAACAATACCAGCATCCACATTACCAGTTTCCACATAATTTAAGGCTTGGCGCACATCCCTAGCAAAAACAGCTTTGGGTTTGACTTGCTGCAAAATTTTCAAAGTAGTCAACACTTGTTGGGCATATTGTCCAGCAGGAACACTTTTAGGTTCTCCCATGGCAATTTTTCCCATGGTGTCCCTAGTTAAATCTGCAAAATCCCTAATCCCAGTTGCTTTTCCTTGAGGTACAATTAAAACTATCTCATTTCTTAACAGGTTTTTGCGGGTATTATCCAACAGTAAGCCTTGTTTTTCCAAAGTATCCATTTTGTCAGTTGCAGCTGAGATAAAAACATCAACTGGAGCACCTTGTTCAATTTGTCGTTGCAGAGAGCCAGAACTACCAAAATTATAAGTAAGTTTAATATTCGGCTTTTCCCGGTGGTACAAAAGCTTAATTTCTTCCATCCCATTTTTGAGACTAGCCGCTGCGGAGATAGTTAAATTTACAGACTCAGCAGCAGAATTGGTATTAGAAGTTGGACTACAAGCAACAATCAAGATTAAGGACAAAAACATCCAACCTAGAAATGAAAATATGTTTCTGTTGCTCATCAGAAATTTTTTGTAGAGGACTTATGCCTTGCCAGCTTGGTAGGATTGTACCAGTACCAACCCCTAATTACCAACTATTTTGGTAAAAGTATGCCCAGAAAAGAACAAGGATGGATTACATTTCAAACCTCGGAGGAGGAGCGGAAGTTGTTGGAGGAATTCTGTCAACTTTCCCAGCGCACGAAAACAGATATTTTACGGGAACTTGTGCGGGGACTTAGTCAGGACTCTTCACCATCGCCCATACCAACCAAACCAGAAGAATCAAAAGTCGAAAAAACTGCTGAGTTAGGAACTGCTCAACAAAAAAAGCCTTTGAAGGTGAGCTCTCGCAATCTCCTCAAAGGTATAGTCACAAAAGTTAGGAAAGGAGAAGTTAGTAGTCAAGTAACTTTAAAGGTTGTTCATGAAGTAGAGTTAACTTCAATTATTACCACATCCTCTGTGGAAGATTTGGAATTATATGAAGGAACAGAAGCCTATGCAGTGATTAAATCCAGCGATATTGCCATTGCTAAGGATTGAAACAAAGTTAGGAGTTAAATCTTGCTGTAAATTGGTAATAGTATTTTTATGATGTCGGTATCCTAACTGTTTCATTTACCTAGGGTCATCTGAATAGCTGAAAAATATTGATTTATCAATTTACTTATTACTTATTACTTATTACTTATTACTTGCGCGTAATGCTACATACACCAAAAACAACAAAATCCCCTTACTCATAATAGGGGGACTTGAGGATATGAGAATATTGAGTAATTATCATTTATCTGTAGCGACCATTTGAATTTGAATCACTAGAGTTAAAACCAATCTCTGTACATAGAGATTTCATTGACTCGGATTTCAAACGGTGCACCATTTTCTGGAGGGGGACAAACGCGAATTTTTGCGCGATTGGCGAACCTTTGTAGCCTATTTCCTAATTGGGAAATATCGCTGATAATATTCCAGTAGGTAGGCATATCAGGGCATTCAATAATCAGGATGGGAGGCCCAAAATTTGTGGTTATATGCCACTGACACATTGACAATAACACCTGGGTGATGCGATCGCAAGCTTCATAAAAGCATCTAGAAGTTGATTGCTCTAGTTCTCGACGCAATATTCCATCAGCTTGAGTTGTCTGGCTAGGAGGCATATCATCGGGAGGAAGGAATGGTTTATGCATAGGATCGAGCACCTATTGGTTGTATGTAGCACATCAAATTGTTCGCCTGCAGAGATAACAAAATTAGGAGGAGGATTTGAGCGCCAATGTGCCGAGATTTTATTTGTTCTGTTAGGTGGAAATATTTTTTGCTTTGGTTAGTTGCTGATATTCAGTCGTGCTTACAGCCAAAGTCTAGAAGCTGGGAAAAAGAAGGATTGCTTTACTTCCAATTCCAGATAACTAAGGGAAGCGCAAAGGGCTATATCACTCCTTTTTTTTATGCTGTAAGCAAATGCAATTCTAACCACAGGCGCGGATCTGATCGCTTCAGTTTCGACATCGGATCGCGCAAAAGCCTTGTAGCATTGAGGAATACTACCTGGGTTAACCCCATATTCTCTGCGATTTCTCTGAAAATATGTTGATGGGCTTGTATATCGTCGATCATTTTTCCAGAGCAATAAATCCCTATGTATTGTAGATGATTTTTCGCTTTTCTTCCCCACTGACCGCGAATGACTTTTACATGACAATACTTCAATAATTCTCCAACTTGGGGATAATATTCCCTCACAATTCTGGTGAATTCTCTAGCTAGGATGTCTTCAGTTAACATCACAAAATATCTATATTGTCGAACTATTCACCATTTTAATATAACATAGATTTGTTAAGCTTACATAACAAGAAAAGATTTTTTTTATTCTTGATAATTTTCGTTCTATAAATGGCTAATATTTTAGCAATTTTGTTGGTAATATTTTCCAAATAATTTAAGATATTCAATCCTAATAAATACTAATTAACCGACTGATTAAATCAGTCGGCTGATGAAAATTTTGTGAATCATTTAAAATACTTAATTTTCTAAAAATATTAGCGTTGATAATTTGTAATTATGCCTATAATACTTTTTTAAGTATAGCAATGGACATATTAGTTAGGACAATATTGTTCTACTCAATAACTGTCACCGAAGAGGCACCGGAGCAGGGGAAGTGAGGGGAGTGTGGGGAAGTAATGAGTAATGAGTAATGAGTAAGTTTCCTTAATACCATCAACTGCTCGCACTGAGCTTGTCGAAGTGTCAACTATCAACCATCAACTATCAACTCTTAACTCTTAACTCTTAACTCTTAACTCTTAACTCTTAACTGTCAACTGCTATATAATAAATTCATCTAGCAGATCGTTCAGAAATTATTACTTCTCCAATTAGGTGGGGTAGACTTTCGAGATCGATATATCCTTCACCACCAGGGACAGGAGAGGTAAACGTATAATTAGGGTCACACTCCCCAGTATCATAGACTTGAATAAACCAGCGATCGGCAAATCCAGCTATTCCTAATTCCACGATATACCAGCTTTCACCAAGCAACCGAGAACTGATAATAACAAACCAATCTTTGTCATTTTCTGGAATATTCCACTCAGCTAAAATAAAATCTAAAGCGATGTTTCCAGCATCAGTTGATGTCAATTGCATCTATTACTCCTGATTGGGAATTTGAGGATAAAGTCCTAATTGTTTAGATAATTCACGGGCAATATGAATTAAAAACTCTGCACCTTCGGAATTTCCTTGGTGTGCGAATGCTGCTGCAACTTGAAGTGTGGTATGGATAAAACCAGCATCTAGTAATTCTGGTTCAGCTTCTAAGGTTTCTGGTTCTTGGCCATTAGGACATTTCATTAACCGATCGATCAGACCAAAGTATAAATTTTGGCGTTCTTCTGTAATAGTAATCTTCTGTTCTTCTGTCATGTTTTTGGTTTAGGGATAAAGTTGGTAAAAATTCTATTTTCATCAGAGGTAATAGCTCCCCGAATTTTAAATAAGTCAGAGATTTAAATACCCACGAATCGCGAGAATTAATGAAACAAATTACTAGAGCATAAATCCAGACATATGGATTGGGGAAAAATGCTATTGGGTGAATGAATTAGGGAGTTTTCATCACTAGATTTTTTAGCTTTGTTCCCATAATCTTTCTAGCATTGTCACTTGTTTTTGCAGCGCCAAAATATGATTATTCCTAGATTTGTGATACCCAATAACGAATAATTCTAGACAAATAGGAATCAAAAAGAGTAGCCAATGTACTGTTTTAATTGTATGGTTTTGTTCGCCCAAAACTATTTTTAGATGTTCTTGCCAAACCACACTACATACTAATAGCGCAGGATAAATAACTATTACAGTAACTAAACATACTGTCAGCAAGTTACATAGCTTGAGCCTCATTTCAACGATTCCCTCCTGGATAATAAATAGGGGCAAAAATAGTGTTTTACATAACTGAAATAATTGATTTGTGGAGCTATTTTCATACAACTATTAATAGCGGCTAAATTCTCAAATCTCTTCTAATTAAGAAGTCCCCCCTCGGTTCCAAGTTTTCACTTGAGAATCTAGGGGGGTAGAGGGGAATCTCTGCGTAAATCCTATAAGTTTTATATCAGAAGCTTTATTTGATTGTGGTTATAGCCAAGCAGATTGAAATGATTAAATTAATTAAAGTTGTACTCAAATGTGCAATCCTTTTACCCATAGACATTTCAAAAAAACATTGGGTGTTAGGGTCTGGTATTTTCAGTAGGGGGTACTAGTGTTGAAAATGTGGGGGACTAGCATTTATGCACTCATGAATTAGGGTAAGGTGACATTAAAGAAAGCTCAAACATGCCAAAAAACAAAATATCCAGTAGGGGCACAGATCCCCGACTTCTTTAAAAAGTCGGGGATCTAAACACTCGCGATTCGTCAAAATTAATGTGGTCGAGTACTAGTTTTAAAAAACTGTCACTTCACGAGAATATAAATTTATCGATACGGAATTTAATGTTTGGCAACAAATAGTTGTAGCGGAACATATATTTATGTTTATTTTGGAGATATTATTACTAATTCCCTTCAATTAAGTAAAGATATTCCCATAAAATAAACAATTACCCACAACCATATTTCGTAAAAGAATTTCTACAGATATTTTTAGGAGTTGGCTGATGCAAATAGCTGCTAATGTTACAGAACTAATTGGAAGAACTCCTTTAGTTAAACTGAATAAAATTCCCCAGTCAGAGGGATGTGTTGCCGAGATTGTGGTTAAACTCGAAGGAATGAACCCAGCAGCTTCAGTCAAAGACAGGATTGGGGTAAATATGGTGCTGGAGGCGGAAAAATCGGGTTTGATTCAGCCAGGGAAAACTATTTTAGTGGAACCAACTTCAGGTAATACAGGTATTGCTTTAGCGATGGTAGCCGCAGCTAAGGGTTACAGTTTAATTTTAACCATGCCAGAAACCATGAGCACCGAACGCCGTGCCATGTTGCGTGCTTATGGTGCTAAGTTGGAGTTAACACCGGGAAGCCAGGGGATGAAAGGGGCAATTAGCAAGGCTGAAGAAATAGTAGGGAGTACAGCTAATGCATATATGTTGCAACAGTTCCGCAACCCTGCTAACCCCCAAATTCATCGACAAACTACCGCCGAGGAAATTTGGGCGGATACGGATGGCAAAGTTGATATTGTAGTCGCTGGGGTGGGTACTGGTGGTACAATCACCGGCATTGCTGAAGTACTCAAACAACGTAAAGAAACATTAAAAGCGATCGCAGTAGAACCAAGCAATAGTCCAGTTCTATCCGGTGGTGAGCCTGGTTCCCATAAAATCCAAGGAATTGGAGCTGGATTTATACCGGAAGTTCTACGTACAGATTTAATTGACGAGGTGGTGACAGTTAAAGATGAAGAAGCTATGGCTTTAGGCAGGCGTTTGGCCAAGGAAGAAGGGTTATTATCTGGGATATCCTCTGGTGCAGCTTTGGGTGCAGCCATACAGGTAGGAAAACGTCCAGAAAATCAAGGTCGTTTAATTGTTATGATTCAGCCTTCCTTTGGTGAGCGTTACCTGAGTACTCCCATGTTTCAAGACTTAGCTGAAGTAAAATAAAGCAAAGGGTAAGGTGGACTTATTAGCCCCCTAAATCCCCCAATTCTGGGGGAATTTGAAAATTCTTGTTCCCCCAAAATTGGGGGTTATATCATGTCCGCTAAATTAGTTACGATATTGCCATCTATGCAAAAATCATAAAAACTCTTCTCCCCCCTGCACCCGTTCGGACTTCGGCGTGAGCTCAGTCGAACGCTGAGCTCACGGCCGAAGCCTGCCCCCTGCCCCCCTGCAGTCTTAATGATAAGTCTTTAACCGGACATGATATTAGGGGGCGTTCAGGCACGGATGCCTGAACCACGCTTGACAACGGAAACCACGCCGAAAGCCCCAACTAATAAACCCAACATAGAACTAGGTTCAGGTACTCGACGTTTGCGGGTATAGTTCAAGTTGGTAACTGCACCACTTCCAGGTAAAGTGAGTTCTAATTTTGTCACATCCTTATCAAAATCGAACTCATACTTTCTCAGGGAGTTATCCTTCTTCAGTGGATCCCCATCCCATGTTTGACTTAAAAGAGTAACGCGATCGTCATTTTCATCCGCATCCTCCCCAAAACTTAATTCTTCAACAGTCCCATCCAGAAAAGTGAACTTAAATACTGGGTCATTAGGTTCGTCAAAATCTAACAAACTAATATCATGAAAATCGACTCCCAACTCATCAGTGAAATCGAAAGTAATTGTAGCACCACCGGCTAAATCATCTGGAGCTCCATCATTTTCCTGAACAATTAGGACTTGCCCTTGAGCTTCTGAATCATAAGTATAGTCTTGGCCATTCTTCTTATAAGAACCTTTACCTGTAGCTAAATCTCGATCGCCACCAGTACATTTATTTTCAAATCCATCTTCGGATACACCGTTACCGGGTTTACAGCTACTGTCATACAACCATAATTCTTTTTTATTAGAATCCATATTTAAACCATAATCAGACCAAAGATTGTCTAATTTAGGTCCACCATCTAAAGGGTTGTCACCAACACCAACATTTTCATCAAAGTTGATATGGGTTGGTTCAGATACAAAATTAGCTGCTGCTGCTTGGCCAGGATTTAAACCGATATTACCGACGGTTGTAGTCACTGCGATCGCAGTTGCTATAGATAATTTTTTTAGGCGCATACATTATATATTTTTTTAAATTGAATCAACTGTGTAATCCCTTAATTCAATTTATAACCTGCTGCATTTCTCAGTAGTTAAACTAATCAGTAAATATCTATTAAATTCCTATATAAATTAATTAAAGTATAAATAAACTTTCTATGTAAAAATATCCAGAACGAATAAATTAATAGAGAGTTTAGAATTAATCAAAGCTCATTCTTTTCTCAGTATAACATAAAAATTATACTAGCAACTATCAGTATTACTTTATCTCTTGTACCCAGGTTTAATGGGATAATTATTCTTTGTAATCCTGATTAAATAGTCGATTAAGTACTACCCATTTTACTGTTTCACCCTGAAGAATATGAAAGCAAAAGTATTATATTTAACAGTAACATCTGTTGAAACCTAACCCCCTAGTAGGAGAGAGGTTTACCACCAGAGGTTATTGTTTAAAAATTTTGACTTCATACAAGAAACTCTACAGCTTTCTCAACTCTGACAAAATATCTAAATTAGCAAACAGTTAATTATGAACAAAATCTGAAGAAAATCCTTAACATTATCCTAGATTGATAAGATTTGGGATGTAAAAAATACTAAATCTCACAAGTAAATATGAAAATTAGTGCTCGTAATAATATCAAAGGTAAAATTAAGAAAATTATTCCTGGAATTGTCAGTACGGAAGTGACAATAGAAGTTGCTCCTGGTATAGAAATTGTCTCAGTAATTACCAAGTCCTCATCTGATAAGTTACATTTGACCATAGGCAAAGAAGTTTATGCCGTGATGAAAGCTACTGAGGTTATGGTTGCTGTTGAATAAAGTAAGTTGTTTTTGATACAAATTAATCTATTTTTAATTGCAATATCCTCACCGAAAACCTCACCCTGTCCTGACGGACATCCCTCTCCTTATTAAGGAGAGGGAAAGATTCTTGCATTGCAAAAAGCGAGGGTGAGGTAATTATTTTATTGATTGAAAGATAGGAGTACCTTCAGACATTGTGAGGTTTGTAATGGAATTTGATCTGAAAAAAACGTCGTAGCTGACTACCAGCTACGACTCCAATACTATTGCCTAAAGGCAGAAATAAAAAATTAGACGAGATAAGGTTCTTGATGGGTTTTAATTGTGCAATTAGAGCGTGGATAAGTAACACAAAGTAGAGCAAACCCTTTTTCTACCTGCTCGTCATCTAAGAAGTTTTGGTCAGATTGATCGATTTCACCTTCAACCACCTTACCAACACAACTAGAGCAAGAACCGGCGCGACAAGAAGAAGGTAAATCAATACCGCTTTCTTCTGCTGCTTCTAAGATAGTAATTTCTTCGTCTACCTCAATGGTGGTGTCGAGATTCTCTTTTTTGCTGATGAGTCTGACTTGATAAGTTGCCATTTTCCGATTCTCCTCAAACTTAATAGAGTTAGGTTGGATAAAGCTACTCCCTTCCCGGTGGAAGATTTCCTATAACGTAGGTTGGGTTAAACGAAGTGAAACCCAACACAGACGTTGGGTTTCGTTCCTCAACCCAACCTACAATTTTTCGGTAATCTTAGAGCGTAATGGGAGTAATAGCTTTTAAGTGGGTAAATGCAGACTTGCGGTACTAACTTTAGCTGCAAGGTACACCTGGGGAATTACAGTCACTGGTTTTAAATGATTTGCCACAACCGCAAGTATCAGTAGCATTGGGATTGGTAAATTTAAAGCCGCTATCCATTACACCATCAACAAAATCAATCACCACTCCTTCTAGTAAGGGGGCACTTTTTGCATCAACATAAAGTGTCACCTCACCTTGCTCAATCACCAAATCATCTGGCTGCGGTGTACTAGTAATATCCATGCCATACTCGTATCCACTGCAACCACCATCTTTAACAGAGATGCGGATACCCTTAGTTTTGCCATTAGTATTGGAAACAGAATTCCCTAGAAATGTTTGTAGCTGAAATTCTGCTTTTTCTGTTAAAGTAACAGTCATTCGACCTCCTGAATCTTTGGGATGATGAATATTGATACCAAGTTGAAAAATCCAACATGGTATTAGAAAAAAGTTGGTTGTTTGTCAAAAAAGGCAAAGGAAAAGCCTGATAGGTGTAGATTTTTGGCAATGGGGTTATTAGCAAAATATGCTCTCCCCCACTCCCTATCTTTCTTTCCCTCTACTTCTTCGGTGATGGTTAATGGAAAAGCAAAAATAATTAGTAGTTCCTTAGCAACAGCAAAATAACTGAGGCTTAACTTAATACCAATTTGAAAAATGATTGCGACAGATGGAAAAGAAGAAAAACTTATATATAAGCTCTTTCACAATCCAAAATCTAAAATCTAAAATCCAAAATGGTATAGCTAAAGAACTATTGGGAGTAATTGCTAGTTGTTTCCATTGAATTGGATTGGGAATATCGCCAGGGAGCATTATTACCACAAACTGGGCAGGATCGATCGCGGTGAGAACGGCGTTTAGCAAATTCCATCCGCGCCAAGTCTATTGTCAACAGTTGGGACAGCAGGGGTTGACTAAAACCGGTAATTAGCTTGACAGCTTCTATGGCTGTTAAACAAGCCAATGTCCCAGACACAGCACCCAGTACGGAAAAAGCCCGTCGATCCCAATCAGGTTTTTCTGGAAACAAACAAGATAAGCAAGGAGTTACCCCGGGAATAATCGTAGTTAGGTAAGCCTCCATCCCATCCATTGCTGCTTCTACCATTGGCTTGCGCCAACGCACGCAAGCCTCATTTAATAAGTTGCGCTCGTCAAAATTGTGGGCACAGTCCAAAGCCATATCGGCTGACTGGACTAGGGAATCCACATTTTCAGGGGTGATATACTCATGAACTGCATCTATGCGAACATCAGGATTGATAGCTTCAAGAGTTTCCTTAGCTTTGAAAACCCTTGGTTTACCTACCCAATCATCCGTCATGAGAATTTGGCGATTCATGTCATCAAGTCGCAAATCACCACCCCGGACTAGAACCAGCCGCCCAACGCCTGCTACCGCTAGGTAGAGCGCAGCCGTACCGCCTAATCCTCCCACACCAGTAACTAGAACTGTCGCTGACTTCAATCGCTTCTGTGCTAGCTCACCAAAATTGGGGAGCATAATTTGACGACTATAACGTTCTAACTCGGTAGGCGTTAGGTTAACCAATTTTTACCTCCTAATCAGAATTGATTTCTGTCAGCGTGACTACATTTTTCGGCTTATCATTAAACACCTTGAACAGCTTTTGTTCGTGGGGTGTTGATTCAATAAAAACCTGATATGCTTTTTCTAAAGCATCGCGATAATGGGTTAATTTATCTGACAATTTTAAGTCAGAATATTTCTCATCAATTTCTTGAATATATTGGGAAAATTTTTTCAATATATGTAAGCGATTGACATTCACAATTTCTTGCTCGTAGGGCATGTCAAAGAATTGAAAATATTCTTCTGCATCTACAAGTTGTTGGAATTTTTCTATATCCCAAGTCATTTTCCCTGCTCCATTTTTTTCAGTTGTTGCTTGAGGTCGTCCAACTGTTGATATATGTCATATGTTGCTTGGGCAACATCCATCAGGGTTTTATAATCTGTTGGTAGGCCCTCTGCTAAGTCATGCAGATCCATTTTCATTTGACCTGCTTTACTGTTAAGTCGCTTGATTTTTGTTTTTAGTTCTTCTATATTGGTTTGCTCTGTTTTAGTCATCTGCTGGCAACGGATAATTTGTTGGCTATTGTTTTAATCTTTGGTTTCCCATCTGGATGATTTTTCGTATTACCGGGGTTTGGCAACGGATAATCTGTTGGCTATTGTTTTAGTTTCTGGCTTTGGCAACGGATAATTTGTTGCTTATTGTTTTAGTTTTGGGGTTCCTATCTGGATGATTTTTCGTATTACCGCAGTTTGGTGAGTGTTTTGTACTGTTGGTGAAGTACTCAGAAATGGTGAGGAATTAAGAGTTAAGAAGAAGTAATTAAGAATTAAACCCAATCGGTGATTGAAAACTGGAGTTTTTCTGTTAGGGGCACGGCATCTGTAAGATTTTCAATATTCCCACATTGTTTGCTGTACCTTTTCACCTATGGAGCATTCGTCGTCAGCAAAAACTATGAGTTTCAAGATAGACGTAGTTGAATTATTCTATTTATTAGAATTAAGATTTATTTTTGTAATCTTAATTCTTAACTCCTAACTCTTAATTCTTAACTCCTAACTCTTCACTCTTAACTTTTAACTTTTAACTCCTACCTGTCAACTGTCAACTGTCAACTCTTAACTTGTGTTAGATTTTTCCTACTTCTGGGAAACGTTTGGCTAAATCAAGACCTTTCTCAATGAATTTCCCCCCTTCTTCAGCTACTTTCTCTAAAGATTCAAAGCCAAATCTATGGGCATCGCGGAGAGATTTTTTTGCTAGTAATAATCGTCCAGAAAATACTAATGCCCAACCAAAGCCTTCATGGTTTAAGTCAATTACGACTTGTGAAAGTAAACCGGTTTCCTGTTCAATACAAGCGGCCACAGCTCGATAAAAAGCCATAATTCGCCCTATGGTTCTGGGATCGACTTCTCCTTCTAAGGAGATTTCACGCTTTTGTTTTTTGCTGACTATGTAGGGTTTGAGAATTAATTCATCAGACCAATTACGATAAACACCATAAACATCTTGACCGCGAATTTGTTGAACTATCGCTTTAAGAAATGGTGAATTGATCGGTTCGTTTTTGGCTGTATCATTAATACTATTAGTATTAGTCATCAATTAATCCTCCAATTCTGCTTCTAATAAAGTCCCCCGATCTTTTTGCAAAGCTTTGCGTAACCAAGGGGGAGGATTGCCTTTCAAGGTTTGCACTAATTTATTTAAAACCGTGACAATTTCGTCACTATCTGATTTTGCTTTGACTGGAGTAACGCGTTTTTTTATCAGACGGGCTGCGGCAATACCACCAATAGCTGATACATAAACAATGGTACAATCATTGAGTGCATCAAGTTTTGGTACTAATTTGTCTTCCTTGCCATCTTGCTTTAAATCTCCATCAAATTTGAGAGTTTCTAGGAATTTATATCCTTCTGGAGAAACCTCATAAACATCAATTTCTTTCGCCCATCCAAAGTGAGCATTTATATGTACTCTATCGCTCGTAGTGAAAGCAATTTTCATTGTTGTAATGATAGTGAATAATTGTAGGCTAGTAAGTTTAATTAGCAGTCAATAAGGATTAATTGCAGATAAAATAAATTAGAATTTACGCAACTGGCATATTTTTTGATGTAGGGTATGGGCATTTATTCTTTTGGTATACCCCACACCCCATGCCCTGTTCTCGGTTATCCTGTAAATTACAAGTCACCATTAATATGTTTGGTTTTTGCTTCCTCTGCATCTAAAAATTTGTTACCAATATCAAATAACATCTGCATTGTGCCTTGGTAACCAACTCTGGTAACTTGACCATTACCTAAGCGGTCGAAAATTGGGAATCCGTGGCGATAAAGAGGGATATTTAAACGTTTGCCGATTGCATGGGTGTGGGAGTTGCCAATTAACAAATCCGAACCCTGGGCTAATTTTTCAAAGTCTTCGTAATCACCAATGGTAACGGTTTCTACTGATAGTTCTTCTAGTAAGGACGAACGAGTGGTGGTAACCGCAGTTTGAATTTCTGCTCCCATGGACTGGAGAAAATTAACCGTAGACCACAGTAAATCTGGTTCTAAAGCTAGAGATACTTGCTTGCGGCCAAAATAGAAGTGGCTATCTAGCATGGCATCTTGTACTTGTCGGCGTAAGCGGTTATATCTTTCTGGGACATCATTACCGCTAATATCAGACAATGCCATGATAAATTCATCTACTGGCCTTAAACCTGTGAGTTCTCTAAACACCTCATGGGGTATACCAAATTGCTCTGACAAAATTTGCGCTGCACCCCGCATACTTTCACCCAATGCTAAGGTAAAAGCGGAACTACCCATACTTTGTAGTTGTTCTACGGTAGTACCACCATTAGTAATGGGACTCCAACCATCATCTAAGTGTCCATCCATGGATAATGATAAATCGGGCACGCAAATAGGTGTAAGTCCAAAGCTAGAAATAATTTCTTTGATATGTTGAACATCCCCAGGGGTAAATGCTGAACCCACTAACAGATTAATTTGTTGTGGTTTGGTGTCTCCTGGTTGGGGGAGTTCTCTCACCATACTCTCCACCGCAGCTGCATAACCATCTTGCAATGCACCTTTAAAATCTGGAGCGGAGACTAGTATGATGGGCAAATCATTGAGTTCTGGATGCTGCTTGCGAAAATCTTTGAGGATACCTTGCATATCATCCCCTCTGGTTTCCGTTAGTCCAGTGGTACACAAACCAATCACTTCTGGTTTGACTTTCTCTACCAAGGTGAGAATTGCCTGTTCCACATTATCCTCACCACCCAAAATGGTTGAAACTTCCGTCATCGCCGTAGTGGAAAGGGGAATTACTTCCCGGAAATGACGTACCAAAATGACTTTAGCAAAAGCCGTACAACCTTGAGAACCATGCAACAGAGGCATCATTCCTTTTAGTCCTAGAAAGGCTAAGGTTGCACCCAAAGCTTGACTTTGTTTGAGAGGATTTACTACAACTGCTTTGTTGGGAGTGGTGACAATCGCCATATTTTTACTTCAGAGATTGAGTAGAGTGAGGAGCAGGAAGAGGCAGGGAGCAGGAAGAGGCAGGGGAGCACCGGAGCAGGGGGGATGAGGAAGTGATGGGATAAGAAAGATAAGTCTAAATTTCCTATTCCTTAACTGTCAACTGTCAACTGTCAACTAACAACTGTCAACTAACAACTGACAACCATCAACCTATTCCCAAGGTGCGGCTTGACGAATTTGCTCCCACACCGGACTATGAAGGGCTTCATCCAATTCCTTGGCCATTTCGATCATGCCGATATAACCTGCATAACGATGATGGCGTTCTTGGTTAATATCTAGGAAAGGAATTCTGGCTTTGAGGGCGGTATACTGGTTACGACCCCCAGCAATCAGCATATCTGCATTTGTCTCACTGATAATTCGCAGAATTTCCTGGGGATTACCTTTCTCTAAGGTAATACCATCTTTGCCCAATAACTGCTTAATACGAGCTTTATCTTCCTCTGTACTCTTCTTGGTACTAGTAGCTACAACTTCCATGCCCAAGTCTTTCGCAGCAGACACAATTGACCAACTTTTCACTCCTCCGGTATAGATAACTACTCGTTTACCCTTGAGGCGATCGCGGTAGGGAGCTAAAGCTATATCTAACTTTGCAGTTTCTTCGGCAATTAATTTCTCAGTCCGCCATTGTAAGTTAATATCTCCAAACTGGAGGGCAATATTACGTAAACAACGGTTGACATCTTCTACACCATAGAAAGATTCTTCAATGTAAGGAATCCCATACTTTTCCTCCATTTTTCTACCCATATTTAATAGGGCTTTGGAGCAAATCATCACATTCAGTTTGGCGCGGTGAGCCTGAGCTACTTCGTGGTAACGAGCATCACCGGTAATTTTTGCCAAAACGCGAATCCCCAATTTTTGGAATAGGGGGAGGACGTTCCACATTTCCCCGGCAATGTTGTACTCACCAATCAAGTTAATATCGAAGGGTGTTGTAGTTTCCGGTTCTGCTAAACACTTACTACAACACATTTTATCTATTGGTTATTAGTAGTCTCTTCTGGAGGCGATTCAACTTTTGGGTGTTCAGCTTTCATTTTCCATCCCAAATGTTCTTTTATGAAAGATATAGACCATTCATATGCACGTTCCAAGAACCGAACAAGGGGTTTGAATAATGCATAGGCAACTTCATCAAGATTGGGTTGTTTAATCTCCAGCCAATTCCGCAAATTCTGACCACTTTGAAAAGCAATACCCGACATCCAAATCGTTAAAGCAATAATTAAAGTCAATAAAAATAAAACAATAGCGAACAGTTGCTTGAGAATCTGCCAAGTTTTACCAGCAGCTTGCTGATAGGTAGCTATGGTATCTTTGTCTGAGAGAGTAGCCCATAGTTTTATTGCCCCTTGAATAGAGTTGTATTCTGCGGGTAAAAAATTTTCTTTTTTGTAGAGGACTGGAAAACAATCAGGGGAAGACGGAATTTGTTTGATCGAAGTTTCTGGCATCGTTTTTAGTTAACCTCGTAGGTTTATTACCATTAAGCTTAATTAATACTTACAACTTACATACTCACTTCAACAAAATTAGGCAATATTGAATACAACTTGATATGCATAGAAAGATTAAATTCTGTTTAATTTTGTAACTATTTATGATGAAAATATTTGATTTATAAGTTTATCTGGAATGGTTCTTATTGACCGATATCTGTTGGTAATATTTTGGTAATTATTGACTTCAGCAGTGCCATCGGCTATGACATGACAAGTCTAATTTATTATAGAATTCATCATCAAAACAAAAATTGATACATTAGTTAAAAAATCAACCTGCCAACAAAATTAACTGTAAAATATTGTACTCGTGCCACTGGGCGCGAGTGCTGAACCCCACAACTGTATAGATTAACGCCAATAAATAACGCACATAAGTAATAATTATCATGGGTTTGTCAGATATCCATACCCTAGAAACAGCACTTAAATACTTAGCTGAGGTAATTCAGTATCGCTTGGATTCTTACTTTAATGAGCATGGACAGCCTCAGCAGCCAATGCCAAATCCACCAGAGCAATGGTTAACTACACAGAGTCCTCTTGCCTGGTTTATTCACAAGTATAAATTGGATTATGCTGCCCAGTTAACTCTACTGATTGCCCTAGCCCCCCATTTACAACCTGATTTTTTTGATCGAACCATAGTATCTCAATTACCTCAGGCTGGTGACTACCCCCAAATTGGTGGCTGGCGCGGCAAGTCCTATCGGGGATTCCTACCAACAGGGGAGACAGTTTTGTTTATTCTGGGAAGCAGCCAAGTTAGCAATACCCCTGCCGAATTAATTCACGAACGCCTGCTGCTTCAGCAAATTTTTAACGAAGAACATCCCTTTGCCCGCAATCGTGTACTGTACTTGGAACCACCCCCAGAGGGTGAACCCATGATGAGCGGCAAACTAGTTATGACTCAGGACTATATCTCGCTGTTTACCCAAGGGCATTTTTCCCGTCCCCGTTTCAGTTTAGATTTTCCCGCCCAGCGCATCACCACTGAAATGGAATGGGAAGATTTAGTTCTCAATGCCCAGACTCTACAACAAATTCGAGACTTGGAGGGCTGGATTACTCACGGTTCAACCATTCTCTATGAATGGGGCATGAAAAGAAAACTTAAACTGGGATACCGTGTCCTCTTTCATGGTCCCCCTGGTACAGGTAAAACCCTCACCGCTAGCCTTTTGGGCAAACACACTGGTAAAGATGTTTACAAAGTAGACCTATCGATGGTGGTATCCAAATTTATCGGTGAAACGGAAAAAAACCTCGCTAATCTGTTCGCACGAGCAGAAAGTAAGGATTGGATTCTGTTTTTCGATGAAGCTGATGCTTTGTTTGGCAAGCGTACCAATGTCCGTGATGCCCATGATAAATACGCCAATCAGGAGGTTAGCTACCTGTTGCAGAGGGTGGAAAACTACGATGGTTTGGTAATTCTCTCCTCCAATTTTAAGAGCAATATTGATGAAGCTTTCCTCCGCAGATTTCAATCACTGATTCAATTCCCGATGCCCAACCCCAAACAACGGCTGCAATTGTGGAAAATGGCTTTCCCATCCCAGGTGAAGCTGACTTCTGAAGTAGACCTGGCTGAATTTTCCAGTACATATGAACTAAGTGGCTCTGACATTATGAATGTAGTCCAGCACTGTTGCTTGCAAGCATTGCAGGGTGGTAATGCAGTTATTGATCGAGAAGGACTAATCAAGGCAATCAAGCGGGAATTTAGCAAATCTGGAAAGATTAGTAAGGGTTAAAGAAGAGGAAAAAGGACAGGAATAGTTTTATTTGGTTACAAAGTAATAAAGTAAAAATACATAGAATGAAAATATTTATTACATTTAGCCACATCAAAACGAAAAAAGTTTATTGTTTTTATTGAGTAGCACATAAAACAACATCTCGCTGTTACCGGTGTTGCTGATTAATGGGATAATTTTTATCTCACGCCAAGGCGTGAAGCCTCAAAAGAGCTATGTTTACTCTGGGCTAAAAATCTCAATTCATCCCGCATTTATGCAACGCCCCCCTGTTCCCTAAAGCTTTTGAGTTTTGTCACCATTTTTGGTGTCAATTTCCAGATATTTGTGCTGCAATAATCACTCTCATGCAACTGGACATTTTGCTTTGATTAAGTTTCATAAAGCTTAGGAGCATAATTGCCAAAACTTCTTTGTGAGAGTGAGTATGTATAGAAAGTCAATCAAGCTAGGTTTGGTTTCCCATTGGCATTTGCACTTTGTTAGGCAGGAGGGTATTTATGAGGAGTTTTTGTCAGGTTATTTTGTATACAAGTATACAGTAATTGAAAACTCCCTCAAAATTAAAAATTAACAATTTAGTTACAAATTAGCGAGTATCACAAAAGTATCAATATAAACTTCTTACAGAAGTGGATTTCGTTGGCTGAACCAGGGGAACCTAGTTGTTTAGTTATAGTATTTGCAGTTAAATTAAATACAAATAAAGTTAATAAAATTATGATTTTTAGGGATTTATATCTCACAATACTGTATTTAATTTAAGTGAAATAGCTATACTCATCAATGTGGAACTTTTGCAAGAAGTTTAATAATTTTTGGCAATAGAATGCTTTTGTGAATTGGTAAAACTTGGGTAACAGGTGGGTATTGCCATCAATTGCTGATGTTTTTCCGACGGCTATTTCTGCAACTCTTTAGCTCCCCGACTGACCATGATCATTGATGCAATGAGGTTGATACAGGTTGCTTTGCAGCGCTATATTCTGGAAGTTGAGCCACAGCTTGCACCTGCTCAGGTTGTCATGATTGATAACATTGCCACTGCCGAAGAACTGGGTGGTTCTAATAATCAACTGAACGGACATGTGGTGATGAGTCTAGTTAACCTGCAGGAAGAAACTACGCTCAAAAATGGTTCTAATTATCGCTTGGAGAATGGTCGCATAGTGTACCAAAATTCTCCAGTTCACCTGAACCTGTTTATTCTATTTTCAGTTCTGCACAATCAACACGAAACAGCTCTGCAATTACTGTCACGAGTAATTGAGTTTTTTCAGTCACAAAGGGAGATCTCACCGTTCGCCACCCCTGGGACTGGGTTAATTGCACCAGATGTACGGGTAATTTTGGATCTCTACTCTCTGACATTCGAGCAGTTGAACCATCTGTGGGGAAGCCTGGGAGGTAAACAAGTTCCCTTCGCCCTTTATCGCGCTCGTTTGGTTGCCCTAGAAGCTGAAAAACGGCAGGCAGAAGGACCTGTAATTACCGAAATCTATTTAAACGAGTAGGCTCACCGATTGGGTTATGAAGATTTTGTACAAAAAAATCCTGAATTTGGAACTTTGGCATGACTATTACATTGGTCAGCCCAATCCCCCCACCTTACCAGCTACTGATTATGAAATATCGGACATGCTGGCACTGGTGCCCACTGCCAATTGCCAACAGGTGCTGCAAAATCTACGCTGGGTCTTCCGTCCCCAACCTCGTGGAGGAAATATTTTTGCCTATGTAAAAGAAGTTAATCCTGGGGATGTCAACACTGATTTTCAGACGCAGATAACAGTAGACCGTCCTTACCGATTGACATTTTGGTTGGTAGTGCGCGATCGCTACTTTGCTAATTACACAAATTTACCACTGAGTCCACCTCCCCAGCAGATTTATTATTTCTCGAATCTATCAAATAATCAGGGTCATGCCCTATTTCTAACTCAACCCTTACCAGTTTACGCTGCTAATACTCCCTATCAACTAGGACAATTGGTGACTTATGATGACAATACTCTAGAAGCATTGCGTAATCATACTTCTGTTAATGCAATACCTGATACTAGTAGTTGGGATTTTTTCCCCCGTAGCCAGTATGTTTCCCAGGGAGATTCGCTGCCGCACCAGGTATTATTCCGCACATATTCCATTGTAGGAGTCAATGCTGGCGATCGCTTTAGTTTCACCTTGGTAGATGCAAATGAGCAAGAAACCTTTGCCTTGGAAGTAACAGCCCCAGATAATCATACCCCTGGTGAGGCGATCGCTACCAATCTCAATTTCTCTGAACAAATCCCTGGACGTTATCGCCTATATCTAGATGGAAGCCAGGTAGATGAGTTTGTCATTTTCGACCCAATGGCTGCTTCTAATGTTTTTGGGCTTGTGGAAATTGTTCTCAATCCGAACCTAGTACCACCAGCTTTCTCTGTGTTGCAATTTCAAAACGGAGATACCTTAATTCAACCGAAAACCTACGTTATTCACTTTAAAAACCGGGCTACCCATTGGCGATATCGCTACGAAAGACCCCATGGGTTCACGGAAGACGACTTACCCGACTTTGAATTAAAAGATGACAAAACTTACTTTAGCAAGCGACCCCGGGGTTTACTGCGACAACCCGAGCGACTACTTACCGATGGTGACGACAATCTCCTACCAGCACCGGGAGTAATGCTGATTAAGCCAGAAACCCAAATTGATCCCGAAACTCAGTCAGGGGCGATCGCTATTTTTTCTGATATTCATTTGTAACAAATAAATTATTACCAACCACAAGACTATGGCAAGTTCCTACAAAACTCCAGGCGTTTATATCGAGGAAATCTCTAAGTTTCCACCTTCGATTGCGGAAGTCGCCACCGCCATTCCCGTTTTTATTGGCTATACCGAGCAGGCGATAGTCAGAGGTGTTGATTATCATAAACTTGCAGCAGATGCACAAAAAGCGGCAGAAGAAGCATCTGACCTTATAGATGGTGTAGCAGATCCAACAAGCTTGGTAGACGCAGCAGTAACAGCGGTAGACGCAGCAGTAGCAGCGGTAAATGAAGCAAAAACAGCAGTAGACGCAGAACTAACAGATGCACAAACAGAAGTAGACGCAGCATTAGCAGCGGTAAATGAAGCAAAAGCAGCAGCAGATGCCGCAAAAACAGCAGTAGACGCAGCAGTAGCAGCTCCAGAGGATGCAGCAGCACAAACAGCAGCAGACACAGCAGCGCAAACAGCAGCAGATGCCGCAAAAGCAGCAGCAGATGCCGCAAAAACAGCAGCAGATGCCGCAAAAGCAGCAGTTCCAGACGATGGAGCAGCAGATGCAGACAATTCAGCACAAGTAGCAGCAGCAGATGCTGTAGATGCAGCAAAAGTAGCAGTAGATGAAGCAGCAGATGCAGCAGCAAAAGCAGCAAAAGCAGTAGTAACAGAACCAGCAGATGCAGCAGCAGCAGCAGCACAAGCAAAAGCAGTGGCAGATGCAGCAAAAGTGGCTATACCAGTGAGGATTACTTCCTTATTAGAGTACGAGCAGTATTTTGGAACAACCGAACCTGAAACTGGAATTGTTGTCACCATTGAAGAAAAACTTGATAAAGATGGAAAGGTAACAGATCGTAAAGTATCTGGCAAGAACGAAACACCTTCTAACCACAATATGTATTACGCCATGCAGGCATATTTTGCCAATGGAGGGGGACCTTGTTATATAGTTTCCGTTGGTAAGATAAAGACTGCTGCTGGAATAATTACAGCTCAAGACCTTCAGGATGGGATTAAGCAAATTGCTAAAGAAGATGAAGTGACGCTATTTGTCTTTCCTGAGTCCCAGTCCTTAAGTTCTGCTGATAGAACGGGGGTTTTCGGTGACGCAATCCAACAATGTTTTGATTTGCAAGATCGCTTTGCGATTTTCGATATGCAGGTGCCGGAAGAAGGGGAGACTATCTTGGCTGCCGCAGGAAAATTTCGGGATCTGAGTTTAAACCTCGATGCTCTTAAGTATGCAGCTGTTTATACGCCTAATGTGGAGACTATTTTTAATTATGAATATGACCAAGACGAGGTAACACTGGTTCATTCGGAAACTCTCCATGATAGAACTGTTCAAGATGGTAAGTTTCATAATGAAAAAATGTCCGCTTTAGCTCCCGATAAGGATGATAAGGCAGCAGGAGATGCAATTTTGTTGAATTTGGTAAAAGCTGCAATCGATGCAATTCCAATCATTCTCCCACCCAGTCCGTTGGTAGCAGGGCAATATGCCTTTGTCGATAACACCCGGGGAGTATTTAAGGCTCCTGCCAATGTTGCACTCAGTTCGGTGATTAAGCCCACAATTAAAATTACTAACCTCGACCAGGATAATCTCAATATCGACACATCTGGTAAGTCCATCAATGCCATTCGCGCTTTTACTGGCAAAGGTACATTAATTTGGGGTGCCCGTACCCTAGCAGGGAACGATAACGAATGGCGTTATGTGCCAGTGCGTCGCTTTTTCAACATGGCTGAAGAATCGATCAAGAAAGGAACCGAGCAATTTGTGTTTGAGCCGAATGATGCCAACACCTGGACTAAGGTGCGGGCGATGATCGATAACTTCCTCATCCTCCAATGGCGAGCGGGAGCATTGCAGGGAGCAAAACCAGAACAGGCGTTTTTTGTCAAAGTGGGACTCAACGAAACCATGACCGCCTTGGACATTCTCGAAGGTCGCATGATTATTGAAATCGGTATGGCTGTAGTACGTCCGGCTGAATTTATTATTCTCAGATTCTCCCACATGATGGCAGAAAGCTAATCAGTGGATACACTTACCGGCTGATGTGTTGAATTAGCCCACAACCACACTAATCAACGATTAAAAGTTACTAAATTAATTCATCGACTAATATTATGGCTAACTATCCATTACCAAAGTTTCATTTCAACGTGGAGGCGGGGGAGCTCAAAGGGGGATTCTCCGAAGTTTCCGGACTGGATGTGGAAACCGAACCCATCGAATACCGCGAAGGTAATATGCCCCAATTTAGCAAGCTGAAAATGCCCGGTATGCAGAAATATAGCAATATTACGATGAAGCGGGGCACCTTCAAAAGTATTAATAATTTCTATGACTGGTGGAATAGTGCCGTAAAACAGGCTGACCACAGCCAGTATCAGCGCACTTTGATTATCACTTTGTTGAATGAAAGTAGTGAGGTGGTGGTAACCTGGAC
>JASJCX010000355.1 GCA_030065255.1 Calothrix sp. MO_167.B42
TCAAATTCTCCCATTCAGTTCTTTTTCCTTCTATGCACGCTATTCTCTCTCTGTGGCAATCCTAACATTTATGTACTATTACTGCTTGGGGTTAAATGCAAAGATAAATAACTTTTTTTTACTATTTTAGGAGTTAAGAGTTAGGAGTTAAGAGTTGGGAGTTGTTGTACGGGGGATTGATTTGCAAGCTCGCCAACAGGAAGATTACGACCCTTTTTGATTAAGTTAAGAAACTTTAAGCTTGTGTGCAGAAGATTATTAGTAGTCTAATTGTGGTATCAATATTGTGGGGATTTATGTAAACATCATTTGTCAATGGCACATAATGTCTTTTGGCAAGCATCTTTTTGGGATTTATGGTTATAGCATTGGTAAATGACGGTTGATGGTTGACAGTTGGTAGTTGATAGTTGATGCTTAAACCTCCCACACTCCCCACACTCCCCACACTCCCTGCTCCCTGTCCCCTACCTCCACCAAAAGACTTTTTGTTCAAGCCCCTAATATATACCTGATAAGCCTTGGCGAAAATTATTATAGAAATGGGATACTCCCTAAATTTGAGTATTTTAAATTTGAGTATTGATTTAATTGGGCAAAAATCTCAGCAGATAACAAATGGCAATCTTACACGGTAGTTGGTTAAGTAACAATGGAAATGGCTGTTTATTTATTTGGGCTCAAACGTGGCGAAGTCTGAAACCCAATTCGATTAGTTGTGAGTTGACAAATATCCCACCATACCCATTGATAATGGAACCAGAGTCATTAAGGCAATGGTTAGATTCCCACCATCCCATACTTGCTAACTGCATTTTTCCCCAAGAAAAAGTTGCCAAATCTCAGACTAAGAAAAGCGGACTGAGCAATGGGAATTCTACTCCCACCCATTTACAAGTTATTGCCCTGCCTAGTTTAATAGACAAGGAAAAGAAGGGGGGAAATTTATCTATAATACCTCTGTATGGTTCTGCTGTGGATGGAAATCAGGAATCTCTGCAATATTTACAACCTTGGCAGGTAGAGGGTTTTGTACTTCAGCCCCTATCAGCGTTCAGGTTTCTTAGTTCCTTACCACTGCATATTACCCATGGTGAAGATAGCTTTTTGGGGGGAGATTTACGTTTTTGGTCCCAGATTGCCCGTTGGAGTTTGGATTTAATTTCTCGGTGTAAATTCTTACCAGCAATTGAACGACAGTTAGATGGTTCTAGTATTGCTCGCTGGCAACCATTGTTAGATAGTGCGGTGGATAGTAGTCGCCTAGAAAGGTTTGCTCAACAGATGCCCTTGGGATGTCGTACTTATCAATCTCCAGGAGAAAATACTGATAACTCGTCTGTTATTGAGTCTCCTTTTTCAGTAAATATACCATGGGAGCCACAGGAATTAATTCTAGATTTTCTCAGTAAGACAATTGACAGCCAAATTCGCTCCATGATTGGCTCCCAAACTATTTTGGAACCAAGGGTGATGTCAGGGTTACCATCAGCAGTAAGGCAATGGTTACAGGCATTAACTGCGATGAGTCAGGGGTTGAACTCGGAAGCTGGGGGGCAAGAAAGACTGGCAACCGTATTAAAGTCTTGGACTATGCCCGTGCAATCCCAATTAATGGGTAAAAACCAATTTCGCACCTGTTTTGTGTTGAATGCCCCAGATGCAGGGGAAAATAATTGGAGCTTGGGGTATTATTTGCAAGCAGCAGACGATGCCCAGTTTTTAGTCGATGCCAAGACTATTTGGAACCATCCGGTAGAAAAATTTGTATATCAAAATCGGACTATACGACAGCCCCAAGAAGTATTTTTACGGGGTTTGGGATTAGCTTCACGATTATACCCCGCGATCGCACCTAGTTTAGAAGAGGCTCAACCCCTATGTTTATCCCTCAATCCCATGGAAGCCTATGAGTTTATTAAGGCTGTAGCATGGCGGTTTGAAGATAGTGGTTTGGGAGTGGTGTTACCCCCTAGTTTGGCAAATCAGGAAGGTTGGGCAAATCGCTTGGGTTTGAAGATTGCAGCCAAAACATCCCCGAAAAAATCGGGAAGATTGGGTTTGGAAAGTTTGCTGGCGTTTAAGTGGGAATTGGCCATTGGGGAGCAAACTATTTCTAAGCAGGAATTTGACAAGTTAGTGGCCTTGAATAGTCCCCTGGTGGAAATTAATGGGGAGTGGGTGGAATTACGACCCCAAGATATTAAAACAGCCCAGGGATTTTTTGCTTCCCGCAAGGAAAAAATGTCCCTATCTTTGGAAGATGCATTGCGTTTGGGTTCGGGGGATACCCAGACTATCGAAAAACTGCCAGTGGTGAGTTTTGAAGCATCTGGAGCCCTCCAGGAGTTATTATCCACTTTAACTAATAATGATGCCTTGGCACCTTTACCCAAACCCGCCGGTTTCCAAGGAGATTTACGTCCCTATCAACAACGGGGAATGGCTTGGTTGGCGTTTCTGGAGCGTTGGGGTTTGGGTGCTTGTTTAGCGGACGATATGGGATTAGGAAAATGTGTTGCTCCAGATACTCGGGTATATATAAATGGTGGGTTAGTTACAGCAGCAGAAATTTGGTCTAACTATGCTGGAGAGACAAAGTTTGATGGTGAGGGTTTTTGGACCCAACCCCAGGAAGTATTAATGGTAAATTCCATTAATGAAGCAACGGGTAAAATTATCCAGGCTCCCATTCAGCGATTGTATCGGCAACAAGTTAAGGAAAAATTACGTAAAATTACTTTAAAAAATGGCAGTAATATTACTATTACTAAACGCCATAAATTGCTGACAAATCGAGGTTGGACAAATGAATTACAGATAGGTGATTATGTTTGTGTTCCCAGTAAAACAGTTTGGCAAGGAAAACCAGAAGCTCCTGATTTGCTGATGCCATTGGGGCGTTTGGGAATGCATAACACTGTTTATACTAATGGTTGGCAAAGGGCACTAGTTAGTATTAACCATGTTATTAGTGGTGAACCTTTGCAAGAATATCAACAGCTCAAACCATCTAAATGTACAGTTTCCACCTTAGAAGCATATGCCAAGTTAGACTTACAAGAATTAGATATTACCAGACAATCTTTACAAGATCCCATCGATAGAGAAGTATTTTATTGTCAAATAGAAAGTATTGAAGATGTGGAGTACGAAGGATGGGTTTATGACTTTGAAGTTAGGGAACATCATAATTTTGTGGCGAATAATATTATCTGCCATAACACCATTCAATTCATAGCCTTTCTCCTCCATCTCAAGGAAGAAAAATCCCTAGAGAAGCCTACATTATTAGTTTGCCCGACTTCTGTGTTAGGGAACTGGGAACGGGAGGTAAGGAAATTTTCTCCCACTTTGAAAGCCTGGCAACATCACGGTGATAAGCGTCCCAAGGGAAAGAAGTTTGCCGACATGGCAAATAAACAAGATTTGGTAATTACCAGTTACTCTTTGGTTCATCGTGATTTAAAATCCTTACAGGGGGTTGACTGGCAAATCATCGCCTTAGATGAAGCTCAAAATGTGAAAAATCCCGAGGCGAAGCAATCCCAAGCAGTGCGACAATTGGAATCTACGTTTAGAGTCGCCCTTACAGGTACCCCCGTAGAAAATAGATTGCAAGAACTCTGGTCAATTTTAGACTTCCTTAATCCCGGTTATTTAGGTAATCGCCAATTCTTCCAGCGAAGATTTGCCATGCCCATCGAAAAGTATGGCGATACTGCTTCCTTAAGTCAATTGCGTTCCTTGGTGCAACCCTTTATTTTACGTCGCCTGAAAACAGACCGAAAGATTATTCAAGATTTGCCAGAAAAGCAAGAAATGAATGTATTTTGTGGTTTGAGTCCAGAACAAGCTCAACTATATCAAGAATTAGTGGATGCATCCTTGGCGGAGATTGATGAAGCAGAAGGATTGCAACGCCGGGGACTGATTCTAGGTTTACTGGTGAAACTCAAGCAAGTCTG
Source organism: Calothrix sp. MO_167.B42 (assembly GCA_030065255.1). GTDB lineage: Bacteria > Cyanobacteriota > Cyanobacteriia > Cyanobacteriales > Nostocaceae > Calothrix_A. The sequence goes on from JASJCX010000355.1 coordinate 3,969, forward strand.
CAATCATCCACAGCAATATTTGAAACAAGCAAAACTGACAGAACCCCGCTTATCTGGTAAGTTGCTGCGTTTACAGGAGATGTTAGAAGAGGTATTATCAGAAGGCGATGGCTACGGCGCTGGTGGTTCAGGAAGGGCTTTAATTTTCACCCAATTTGCCGAATGGGGCAAGTTGCTCCAACCATACTTAGAAAAATATTTGGGAAGGGAAGTATTGTTTTTATACGGTAGTACTAAGAAGAAACAACGGGAGGAAATGGTCGATCGCTTCCAACATGACCCCCAAGGTCCACCAATTATGATACTATCCATCAAGGCCGGTGGTGTGGGACTCAACCTGACTCGTGCCAATCATGTATTCCATTTCGATAGATGGTGGAATCCAGCAGTGGAAAATCAAGCCACTGATAGGGTATTTCGCATTGGTCAAAAACGCAATGTACAAGTCCATAAGTTTATTTGTAGTGGCACTTTGGAAGAAAAGATTCATGACATTATTGAAAGTAAAAAGCAACTGGCGGAGCAAGTTGTAGGTACAGGGGAAAATTGGCTGACGGAATTGAATACAGACCAATTGCGGAATTTACTGGTATTAGATCGCAATGCAATTATTGGTGAGGAGGATGAATAGTAATAAGTAATGAGTAATGAGTAATGAGTAATGAGTAATGAGTAATGAGTAATGAGTAATGAGTTTACTGGCGTTTCTGAATTGAACTATGAATTTATCATTGCTATCTAACAAAAGTCCCCTAAATCCCCATCTGTAAAAAAGCAAAGCATCCGCTCATTCCCCCCACTACATCTAAATTTATCTGTTTTCTAAAATCTAAAATCTAAAATCCAAAATCTAAAATCTAAAATGGTATGAGTAGCGAAACCCTGCAAGCAAGTAGAGAATGGTGGTCCCAACGTTGGCTAGATTTGCTCGATTCCTATCGCTTTAAAAAACGCTTAGAACGGGCGCGTAATTATGCACGCCAGGGTAATGTTCTGAGTATTGAATTTACAGGAGCAAAGGTTTTAGCCAAGGTACAGGGTAGTGAAAGCGAACCCTACAGCCTGTCCCTGTCTTTAGATGCATTTACGGAAGAAGAATGGGGCTTTGTGGTAGAAACTATGGCCAGTAAGGCAATTTTTACTGCAAAGTTATTAGCTGGAGAAATGCCGCAAAATATTGAGGAAGTGTTCACAGCTAATGGTTTATCCCTATTTCCCTTTACGTTATCAGATGTCCACAGCAAATGCTCTTGTCCAGACAAAGCTAATCCTTGCAAGCATATAGGTGCAGTATACTACCAATTGGGCGATCGCTTTAGTGAAGATCCCTTTGTCTTATTCCAGTTAAGGGGTCGTACAAAAGAGCAAATTATCCAAGATTTACGCCAATTTCGCAGTAATAGCCTGGAAATTGCGGCAAATACAACCACTGAATCACCAGAACCAACTACCCCAGAAATTAATCCCATTAACCTTGACTCTTTCTGGGAATACAATCAGCCTTTAGAATCTTCTTTGGTAGTTATTGCTCCATCCAGTGGGGAAACCGTGTTAGATGTATTAGGGGCAATTCCCCTAGCCAAGGAAGAAGAGAATCTCAGTAATGTCACCTCTGCGGATGTGGTAATGAAATACTTAGATACCTTGTATAAAGATGTTAGTCAAAAAGCAATGTTAGAAGCCATGAATTTGGGAAATTAGTCCGCAGTAATCAGGTATAGCAGTCGCCATCATGGTTAGGAAGTTTTTGATGTTGACAGTTGACAGTTGACAGTTAGGAGTTAAGAGTTTTAATTGCTTTATATCATGTTAGCTTAATTACTTATAATTTCTGCTTGATTCACCCCAACCCTCTCTTACCCTCTCCTTAATAAGGAGAGGGTGCCGCAGGCGGGTGAGGTTTTATAAGTATT
>JASJCX010000356.1 GCA_030065255.1 Calothrix sp. MO_167.B42
CGCATCTCACGCAACGGCAATAATGCGGGAAGAACATCTACACCGCATTTTGCCTCCCCTACGCCAAAAAATATGCCAGTTGCGTAAGTTCTACTTTATAAGGACGGCTGGCTGAAAACCCATGAGGAACAGTTGCGTAGCAACGCATTCCGTCATGCGCGGTATGGGATGAAAGCCGCCTGCAAAGGCTTTAGCCTTTCGTGACACAATCTTTTCAGTATATTTAGATAATTTATGCACGATGTGCTAGCATAAGAATGTAGTTGGTTGGGTCGAGCCAAATGATAATTTATGAGTTTAAAATCAAAGGAAAAGACAAGCAGTATCGTGCAATAGATGATGCTATTCGTACATCTCAATTCATCCAAAATAAAGCTTTGCGTTACTGGATGGATAACAAGAAAGTCGGGAAGTATGACCTTAACAAATATTGTGCGGTACTGGCTGCCGAGTTTTCCTTTGCTGACGAACTCAATTCAATGGCTCGACAATCTGCGGCTGAACGGGCTTGGAGTGCAATTAGTCGGTTTTACGACAACTGCAAGAAGAAAGTTAAAGGCAAAAAAGGGTATCCAAGATTCAAGAAAAATTGCCGTTCTGTTGAGTATAAAACATCAGGGTGGAAGCTTTCGGATACTCGTAAAGCCATAACTTTTTCAGACAAAAAAGGGATAGGGACTCTAAAATTAAAGGGAACTTATGACCTCAACTACTACAACATCAAACAGATTAAGCGAGTTCGATTAGTACGCCGCGCTGATGGGTACTACGGGCAATTTGCAATTGACGTTGACCTTAAGATTGAAACACAACCATCGGGACAAGTAGTAGGTATTGACTTGGGATTAAAGTACTTCATTGCTGACAACAAAGGTAATATTGAACAGTCACCCCAGCTCTACCGTAAGTCCGAAAAACAGCTAAACCGTGCTAATCGCAAAAAGTCTAAGAAGTTTAGTACTTCTAAAAAGAAAACCAAGCAACGCCAATCAGCCAACTACCACAAAGCTAGAAATCGGTATGCTCGGAAGCATTTAAGAGTAAGTAGGCAGCGAAAAGAGTATTGCAAGAGACTGGCATACTCCGTCATCCAATCTAACGATTTGGTTGCCTATGAAGACTTAAACGTGAAAGGGTTGGTACGTAATCGACATCTAGCTAAGTCAATCAGTGATGCTGGCTGGTCAGCTTTTCGGTCATGGTTAGAATATTTTGGGTATAAGTATGGGAAGGTAACAGTTGCTGTACCGCCCCACAATACAAGCCAAAACTGCTCTAACTGTGGGAATAAGGTTAAGAAATCTCTGTCTACTAGGACTCATGTTTGTCCACATTGCGGATATGTGGAAGACAGAGATGTTAACGCAGCCATCAACATCTTGAGAATCGGACTCAGTACCGTGGGGCACACGGGAACTTACGCTTGGGGAGATTTGCCCTCTTGGGCAGTTGGGGCAACCCTGCTGTCTAATGGCGAGTTAGTGAACCAAGAATCCCCGCGTCTTTAGACCGGGGAGTGTCAAGACGCACCTACTAGATGTTTTTCTTTCTTTTCGATTGGTGCGGATAGAGCTTCCGCCAATGGCGCACAACCAAGCTTTTCTTCTAGGATATTCATCACTTCCCGTCCAAAATCATGAGGATTTTGTCGCCAAGCTTGTAAACAAACTTCTCCAAAGAAAGAACCAAGAGGTTCTGGATTCCAGAGCAGTTTTTTGGCTGTCCAAGGCATTAAACTCATGGGATTATACCCTGGTTGGAGAATACCTTCTTTAAAAGCATATTCTTCGAGGTGAGTGTGGGGTTGCAATCCAATAAAGAAAATGGCTGGTTCGACTTTATCTGCACCAAAAATCTTTTCTAATTCTCGGTGGTAAGCAATGGTTTGACGAATAGTTTCTGGACGTTCATCAATTACATTAAAGGAATAGTTGACGGAAACTAAATCATTAAATCCAGCTGCTTTTAAATCCCGACAATTTTGTAAAACGGTTTTCAGGTTGTACCCCATCCGCATTTTCCGGATCAATTCCTGGGAACCACTAGTAATGCCAATCTCAAAATAGTTCATCCCGGTTTGCACCATCAACTCACACAACTTTGGTGTCAAGTTATCTGCCCTGATGTATGCTGCCCAATGAATATCTGTCATGCCAGAATCCACAATTTTTTGCAATAGTTCCACCGCATCATCAATGAACTTTTTGGCGGGGATAAATTGGGCATCGGTAAACCAGAAATTGCGAATGCCACGATTATATAATTGCTGCATCTCAGCCACGATTTCGTCACTGGGATTAATACGTACCTGTTTGCCTTCAACTACGGTGTAAACGCAGTAGCAGCAGTTGTGAGGACAACCACGCTTGGTTTGTACACCAATGTAAAAATCCTCGTCTTCCAGGTAATAATTAAACTCTGGCCAAATGCTGGCTATATAGTCGTAATTACAAGCGGTTTTTTCCAGGGCAGTGGGTTGTTCGTGGATTAAACGCTGACGGGGTTGGGTTTCGCCCACCACATAACACCTTTCATCGGCAAATTCTTGTCCGCTCAGTAGTTTGGTAAGTAAAGTTTCCCCTTCACCCACGGAGACAATAGTGTCTTTGGGTAAGCTTTTACCCAACTGTTCGTAGAACACACTCACCGCCCCACCACCAACCACTGCCCGGGCACGACTATGATATTTTTGGGCGCATTTTAAGCCACGTTTAATTAATCCCAAGTTGCGCCACAATTCTACGTAGTAGGCGATGAAGATTCGTAAGCCCCCCAAGGCTCCCCGTAACTTAATCAAGGGATTCTTAGCATAGTAAAATTCAAATGCATTTTGCAGTGGGTTCCCACCACGTCCCCCTACAGGAGCATAAATTTGAATATCCCGCCACGAAAAAACCAGAAGGGTGGGTTGAAACTCATCAATACAGCTTTCTAAAGCACTAGAGTAATCCAAAGGAGGCACTGTCCCCAAATCAAAAATCCGCTGCTCTATGTGGGGAAATAATTTGTGGACATGATCGCTCAAATAAACTACTCCAATGGGAAAAATGGGATTACATGGAAGGCGAACGTAAAGAATCCGGTTCTCGTTCATATGGCTATTCAATATGTGCTGATTTAACAAAGCAGAGTTCACACACGATCCCCAAACATACATAGATGCAGCAAAACAGCTGCGATAAAAGCCCGTGAGTGATTTAGTGGTTACTTTTATTAAAGTATTATCTACATATCTTTACAATAACATTTACTTCATAAAATTAAGCTATGGCTTAATTTTGTTGGGTTTCCCATTATGATCGCCAATTGAGTATTGCTTCTCATCACATTTTTGAAACAAAAAATATTAAAAGTTTACGATTGTATAGTAAAATTGCGGAAACACTATAAAACTTCGGTTTTTTTCATAATTACCCCCTACCTATAGACATAAATTGTCGAAAGAAATTGTTACTTGGTAGTCGGGGTTACAGTTGTCGGGGATCGCTCAGTGCTAGCGTGACTGATGTAACATACAATTGTGGCGTAAAGCTCATTAGCAGTTATGGCTCAAATATTAGATCCCCTTCCCCCTGAGCAATCGGTAAAAATTCTTTGCTGCTACGTGAATGCCACGAGCAAAATACAAGTAGCTCGCATCTCCAATATTCCTAACTGGTATTTTGAAAGGGTTGTTTTCCCTGGACAGCGACTGGTATTTGAATCTCCAATAATTGCTCAACTGGAGATCCACACAGGAATGATGGCAAGTGCAATTTTGTCGGATACAATTGCGTGCGATCGCCTGGAAATAAAGGAAGATAATAATGAGTTGAACTCCAACTCAGTAGCAGCAATAGATACAATCAATAATCAACCAATAATGCCATCTATTAAGACAACAAATTTAGATACCACAAAACCCCTGGCATTTACTGGTTTAGTATCTATTGATTAAAAAAACTTTACTCGATCCTGGGGTTGTTTATCCGAGCAACCCTTTTTCTAATTACCAATTCCAAAAAAATAATAAATAATAGTATGGAAACCGCCTATTTTGTGATAGAAAATGGGCGGTTTTTATTTGCAAAACACAGTGTTATATTATTTGCACTAATGGGAAGATATAGTGAACGATAGGGTAACCCACCAAACCTTTGATAATAGTGTGTCACTTGACCAAAATCCAAAATCCAAAATCTAAAATCTAAAATTGATTGACTCCGTTCTCACACACCCTATAGTAGCTAATGTTATTCAAAAGTTAAGTAATAATCCTATAGTTAGGATATAAACACCAAATATCTTTATGAATCTACCTTCTTTCCTCTGGCTGTGGAAAATAGCAGCATGGTCAATGGGCTTATCATTATTGGCCTACGTAATATTAGCATTCACAGGAATTTGGATGTTACGTACCAAAACCAGAGATGGGAATAATGTTGCTTTTATAGACTGGATGTGGAGGATTGGTAGCCCCAGGAATTTAGGTAATTTCCACTATTTGATGGGTTGGTGTATGGTCAGTTTAGTAATGTTGCTGTTACTAATTGGCATTATTGGCACTTTAGGTCATTTTGGTTCATTGGGTCAGTCTTCCCACTTATTTGCCGGATTAATGGTGGTGGTGCTGGTTTTAATCTCTGGGGGAAGTGCTCTTCTGATTCGCACTGGGTATGATTGGGCCAGAAGGATTCATGTTGCTACCAATATAGTTATGTTTTTTGCCTTTACTTGGGTTTCTTTTACAGGTTGGAGTGTGGTACAAAAGTATTTACCTTGAATGGCAATACTTTCGGGTTAATACCAATTGGCGTATGAGGCTGCGCTTAAATTGCCCTCACCCTGGAAGAGTGGGGCTACACCCAAGCAAAGCCCACCTGCGTGGGCTAAATTTGGCGCATCTTTGAGTCTCACCAAATCTCAATTGGCTAAAGTCGAGTTGCAACAGTCGGGGATCGGTGAGACCCACGAGGTATGTATAATCAGTTTTTGGCTCCAATATAGTTGTGGAATGTGGTTTAGGGGTTCACGAATTTTCCATTTTTGGCTGATGGGTGATTACTTTAGCGAATGATAAAGATTCTTTACCAGTAATCAATCTGGAACCACGTTTGCGAGTCATGTAGCTCCAAGCCCACTGAATCATGACTAATAGTTTGCTGTCAAACTCAATTAAGAAGTAGATGTGGATTAATAGCCAGAATATCCATGCAAAGAAGCCTTTTAACTTGACTGGACCTAAATCAACAACGGCTGCATTTTGTCCAATCATCGCCAAGTTACCATAATCATTATATTTAAATTCTCCTATGGTTTTACCCCGCAGGCGTTTTGTAATTAATTTAGCAACGTATTCACCTTCTTGTGTAGCGACGGGTGCAACACCAGGGAGAGGTTCATCCTTTTGGTGGGAGAAGTTGGCTAAGTCTCCAACGACAAAAATATTGTTGTATCCTTTAACACTCAAATCTGGTTCGACGATAATTCGTCCGGCGCGATCGCATTCTGCACCTGTGCGTTTGGCGATAATTCTCCCCATTGGTGAAGCTTGAATACCTGCGGCCCATAATATAGTCTTGGAGGTGATTTCTTGGACTTCATCCCCTTGCTTGAATGTAACTATATCATGGTCAATATTTGTTACCCGGGTTTTTGTGTGTACAGTCACACCGAACTCTTGTAGAGATTTTGCTGCTGCTTGTGATAACTCTGGTGCGAGGAATGGGAGAATGCGCTCGCCCCCTTGCAATAGTAAAATTGTTGTTTCTGAGGTGTCGATGTTGCGAAAATCTTCTTCTAGGGTTTTGTATGCCAACTCTGCGATCGCACCTGATAATTCTACGCCGGTTGGACCACCACCCACAATCACAAAAGTCAACAAAGCACGGCGTTTTTC